>CAZVHN010000547.1:0-1843 GCA_964626895.1 uncultured Chloracidobacterium sp.
ACTTCCGTTGTAGACTTGGGGATTATCGAGTTGGCATCATGCTTGAGCATGACACGATTATCTTTGTCCGTTTTCTAAACCGAAAGGATATCTACAAGTATTTTCCGTAACCGAATGCGAAATCTATCGAAGTGCTCGTGCAAGCGGACTCACCGTCCTCGCTTACGCTCAAATGAAGGGTGGCGTGAGCGGCAAATATGTCGAGCGCTACCGCGAGGGAACCAATTTGGTACTGCTTGATCCTGACGTCGCCGCAGCTTTTTCCCGATGCGAAATGCGTAAATGATGCGCTGCGTCTATTGCTGGGAGAAAAGCAAAGCCAGCACCCACGCTGAATCTCATGCCCAAGCAGGCTGCTGAAAAACAAACACGATCCACGAAACCCCACGAAACCGCACGAAATTGATACTTCAATTCGGGTTATTTCGTGTGATTTAGTGGATCGCTTTACTGCTTCTATTGCTGCTCACCACTTTTTCAGCCACCTGCTAAAAGCCTAGCGAACGCACTGCAGTCACCACGACTCAGGTCTCTCATGCAAGACCTGTGCTTGCCCGCGTCAGACTTTTCCGATAAAAGAATTGCATCCAGAATGAAGAAACGCACCCTACGCTCCCAGGCAACCAACCTCTCCAAACCGGAAAAGGTGCACCACGCCAAACCCTCCGCGCCTCCTCAGTACCCATTCTCGGCAATCGTTGGGCAGGAAGAGATGAAGCTCGCGCTTATGCTGAACGCGGTCGATCAATCGATTGGTGGCGTGCTGATAATGGGACATCGCGGTACCGGCAAATCTACTGCAGTGCGAGGGCTGGCCGAGCTGTTACCCCAAATCAAGGTCGTTGCGGGCTGCGCATATCGTTGCGACCCAGCAAGCGGAAGCAATCTTTGCGTCGAGTGTCAAAAGAAGTCGGATGGCGGCGAACGATTAGAGTGTCAACTCAGGGCTGTAGCCGTCGTGGATCTTCCGCTCGGCGCCACCGAAGATCGCGTATGTGGAACAATTGATATCGAGCGTGCTCTCCAGCAGGGAACAAAAACATTTGAGCCGGGACTACTGGCCCGAGCGAACCGTGGGCTTCTCTACATCGACGAGGTCAATCTTCTCGCCGACCACCTGGTTGACGTTTTGCTTGATGTAGCGGTAACGGGTGTCAACCAAGTGGAGCGAGAGGGCATTTCGATCCAACATCCGGCCCGCTTCGTGTTGATTGGCTCCGGAAATCCCGAGGAGGGAGAATTGCGCCCACAACTGCTGGATCGGTTTGGGCTGCACGTGGAGGTGACAACAGACGACGATCTCGATCGGCGAGTCGAGATTGTTGAACGCCGCAACGCCTTCGAGCGTGATCCCGAAGAGTTCTGCGCCAACCTGGCCCAGGATCAGGAGCAGCTTCGAAACAAAATCACTCGCGCACAGAAGAACTCCGGCTCAGTGATAGTTGAACGTCCGTTGTTGCGTCAGGTTGCGCAGCTTTGTACTGAGCTGAAGATCGACGGACACCGCGGTGAGTTGACGATCACTCGAGCCGGACGTGCGCTGGCAGCCTTCGAGGGTCGCAAGAAAGTTACGGCAGACGATGTCCGTCGCGTTACCCCAATGGCCTTGCGCCACAGGCTGCGGAGGGATCCACTTGAAGAACCGGCCAGCACCGAACGAATTCAGCGAGCGTTGGAAAAGGTGTTTGCCGAACAGCTGAAGAAGCGCGACGCCGGGCCAGGCAGTGGGGGGCAAGGCGACGGCGCCAGATCCGCAGGACAGAACTCGGAGAGCGAGGCTCGGAATCGAAGCGCTGCTGAGGATTCTCGTTCGCGTCGTAAATCAGCTGATTCGAATGGGGGC
>CAZVHN010000548.1:0-3627 GCA_964626895.1 uncultured Chloracidobacterium sp.
GAAATGTGGAGTGCGCCGGCAGAGCGAAGCGGCGACGGCGCTTTGGATTCTTTTGGGGTTTTAGGGCTCGCCAATCCAAAGCGGAGTCGCGCTACGCTTGCCTCCGCACTCCAAAATGAGTTTTTCAGCAGCCTGCTAGAATCGATTGAGGAGGTATCTCCGGTGGTTGATGAGATCGATGACAGTCCGACCTCGCCGGAGGAACGGCGACAAAGCGATCGCTCACGCCTGATCGTCGACGTTTTCTTCGACGGCAAAGACGCAACCGGAGTGGCTAGCACCCAGGACATCGGCGTGGGCGGGCTTTATATGAACACGCAAACCGACCTGCCCGAGGGCTCTTTATTACTGATGCGCATTCCGCTTGGCGAGGACAGACAGGTCGTGGTAAACGGTGAGGTGGTCTACTGCAATCCGGGGCGGGGTGTAGGCGTTCGCTTTCATGGCCTTTCAACGGCCGACCGCGCCATGCTGGAACTGGAACTCGGCCAGGTGTGAATGTCCTCCTCCCTCAGCCATCAACTCCGATGGTGCGAGCTTCCGGCCAAGGCTCGCGACGCTTTGACCGGCAAACTCGTGGGACTCTGGGGGGCGGTGAGCGATGAAGCGGCTTTCGAATCGCTTACCGAAGACAAACAGCAGGCCCTTCTCCTGGTCCTCAGCCGGATGCAGGCTAAGGATCTCTGGCATCTCGTAAGAAGCGTTGATAACGTGTACGGCGAAGGTGGCGTTGGTATCGCTTTCGCCGCCTGGCCGTTTATTCAGTCGACGCTTTCACGCCGGAAAGATTTCACGCGGCGATTTGCCAACCACAAAGACACGAGCGGCGGCTTTTACGAGAAAGGGCGGGCCGAAGCCGTGCTCCATTTCCTCTTTCAGGAGGGTAGCCCGCGTAGATGGTATGTCCATTTCGATCTCTATAGCCCGGTGCATTCGTTCGGCAGCGCCGGCAAGCATCTTCGGTACGAGTTCTTAGGCAAGATTTGTCCTGACTGGAAGACGATCAAACAGTGCTTGAAACCTTAAGCCCGGCAAGTCAATATTGCTTCGGGGATGTTCATGTGCGGTGAATAAAGCCAGGGTTGTTGGCCGAGCTCCGGCTCGGGCCAAAGAAGGAGCAGCTTTTATGTTCGATCAATTCACGCTGGGAATTGAAGAAGAGTTTCAGATCGTAGACCCGCACACCCGTGAGCTGCGATCGCACGTGGTAGAGATTCTTGAAGAGGGCGTGATGCTGCTGGGAGAACAGATTAAGCCCGAGATGATCCAGTCAATGGTTGAAGTTGGCACGGGTATTTGCCGCAATATCGAGGAGGCTCGTACCGATATTACGAATCTCCGCAGCGTTATCTCGAGTCTGGCGCGAAAGAACGGTCTGGTAATCATAGCGGCCTCTACACATCCCATCTCGCGTTGGCAGGATCAGAAGATCTTTGAAGATGAGCGTTATGAACTGTTGGTGCAGGAACTGCAAACGGTAGCTCGGTCGTTGCTGATCTTCGGATTGCATGTCCACGTGGGTGTCCCGGATAAAGACCGGCAGATCCACATCATGAACGCGGCCCGCTACTTCCTGCCGCACGTACTTGCGCTCACCACGTCATCCCCGTTCTGGATGGCCCACAACACGGGATTGAAATCCTATCGATGTGAAATTTTCAAGCAGTTTCCCCGCACGGACATCCCCGACCATTTCGACTCTTACGCTAGTTTTCAGCGCTATATCGATCTGTTGATTAAGACGGGCTGTATCGACAATGGCAAGAAGATTTGGTGGGATGTTCGGCCGCATCCATTTTTCCCTACCCTGGAGTTTCGCGTTTGCGACATTCCGACCCGGGTCGACGATACAATTGCAATTGCCGCGCTTTTTCAGGCAATCGTCGCCAAGCTCAACCAACTTATTGAAAAGAACCTGGGCTTCCGCCTCTACCGGCGGCTACTGATTCAGGAGAACAAATGGCGAGCGGTGCGCTACGGTCTGGATGGAAACATGATCGACTTCGGTAAGCAGAAAGAAGTCCCCACGCGCGACCTGATTCATGAGTTGTTGGATTTCGTAGACGACGTGGTCGACCCGCTGGGCTCGCGTAAGGAGATTGAGCACATCCATACCATTATGCAGCGCGGTACGTCGGCTGATGAACAACTTGAGGTCTACAATAGCAGCAACAACGACTTAAACGCAGTTGTAGATCGGTTGATCGATCGGACCATGGAAAATGTTCCGACAACGGCGCAGGTCGATCTAACAGGACTAAAGACTTCAACTTCGACGATTTCGAAGTAGCCCGCCTTGATTGGAGGGCGTCCCTCGGTGGGCCACAAAACTATCCGCAGATTACGCAGACTGGAAGAAACACTGGCCACAAAGGGTTTTTGACTTCGTCGTCCTATGCCGTCCTACTGCCTAAATGTTTCTGCGTAATCTGTGTAATCTGCGGATAGCTTGGAGCGCCCACGGAGGGACACCCCTACAACCAAGCCTCACGCCGGGCCAGGTAGTACTGCCATAGCATCCTCGCCGCAACTGAACGAAACGGGCGCCACCCCGCGGCGATGCGGAAAAGGTGATCCACCGCCGGTCGCTGTTTGAGTTTCTTAAGTTTGGTTACCGCTGTCGCGAGGGCGAGATCGCTTGTCGGCCAGATATCCGGACGGCGCAAGACCATCAATAGATAAATATCTGCGCTCCAGGAACCAATCCCTTTCACCTGCATCAACGCGGCTTTCGCATCTTCGTCATTCATTTTCGACAAACCACGCAGATTAAGGCTGTTGCTGTTGATCGACTCAGCGAGATGTATGCAGTAAGCAGTCTTCTGCCGCGTCAGGCCCAGCGACTTGAGGTGTGGTTCTCCCAGTTCAATGACACGATCCGGTCCAAAGGGAGTTACGTTTTCGCTGAGGCGTTTGTACATAGACGCCGCCGATGCCAGCGACACCTGTTGTTCGAGAATGATTTGAACTAGGGTTGCGAAACCTGGCTTTCGAGACCACAGCGGGGGCGGACCGCAGGCCTTTAAGATAGCAGCCAGATCTTTGTCACGCTTGGCTAGATGCTGAGCTGCCGACGCAAGGCTGGTCTTAGTAAGTTGTTCCGGAGACATCGAGCGAGAATTTCGTGATGGTTCGTGTGATTTCGTGGATCGTCATCATCAGTAGAGAGAAAAGCGATCCACGAAATCACACGAAGTCGCACGACGGCGGTTCCCGGTGAATTCAAGAGGGACGCTGTACTAGCTGGCTGGCTTCGCGTGCGCCAGGGCGAGCTCGATAAAATTCTCGAAAAGTACTCTGCCGTCGCGGGATTCGTTCTGATGTTCCCAGCGCGTGCGGGTCCTGTTCCAGTCTTCGAACGACTTCTCCAGATGGAACTGCACCGTGTAGATGAGCTGACCGTTGTCGCGATTTACCATCATCTGGTTGCGGCAAAGGTAGGAGGTGGCAAGAAGCTTGAAACCTGCGGGAACCTGGTCGAGTTGCAAGCCATGGTTTTGCCAGACACGAAGGATGCGCGCCTGCTTGGTGTAATCCTGCCATAGGCCCGAGCCGGGATTGTTGATTCCGCGAAAGATGGGGTCTTGCGGATCGGTGATGCGCCCGAAGCGGTACTGATACTCAGTG
>CAZVHN010000549.1:0-12108 GCA_964626895.1 uncultured Chloracidobacterium sp.
TATTGATCAACTGCTGTAAGTTGTCCCCCGTTGACGGGGACGCCGCCGGCTTCGGTGCGGTTTCATCGACCTTCTCTTTCGTCGGTGCAGCGCCTGGCTGGGGAGGAGTTTTCCCAGCTTCACCAAATAGATGGGTCATCGCCTCGTCAAAACTCTTCCCATACCCAACGCGCTCCTGAATAGCAAGGACGACGAGACGCAACTCTGGCATCGGACTGCGCGTGGCCTGGAGATACACGGGTTCGACATAGAGAAGGGAACGCCCGATTGGGATAACCAGCAGGTGTCCTCGCAAAACTCGCGAGCCCTGCTGATTCCAGAGGCTAAACAGTGACGACAGTTCGGCGTTTTGATCTATGCGTGCTTCTATTTGCAGCGGTCCTTCAATCAGACGAGACTGCGGAAAATTGTAGACGAGAAGTTTGCCGTAGTTTTCTCCGTCACTGCGTCCGGCCATCCAACCAATCATGTTGTTTCGATTTGCCGGGGTGAAAGGCAAGATTAGAACGAACTCACTAGATATCTGCTCGCCAGGAAGCTGCATCAGCACATAGTAAGGATCAATCGGTTGAGACTGATTCTTGTCTTGGCCGTCACGACCTAGTTGGTTCGCTACGCTCCAGACATCTTCACGCTGGAAAAATATCTTCGGACTCTGCGTGTGATAAATACCATAGACCTCCCCCTGGACTCGAATCAGAGTTTCCGGATAGCGCACGTGTGAGCGCAGGTCCGGGGGCATAGCGCTGGCGTCTTGAAAAAGGGTGGGAAAGGTGGCGCGGTATGTGGCGATTAAGGGATCCTGAGCATCGAAAACGTAAAATGCGACCGAGCCGTTGTAGGCGTCGATAACTACTTTTACACTGTTCCGGATGTAGTTAACGCGGTTACCGCCAACCGGGTGATGTCGCGAGTAGGGAAATCTTGAAGACTCAGTGAAGGCATCGAGTAACCAGAAAAGCCGGCCTTCCTTGTTCACCACCATGTACGGATCATTGTCGTAGATTAGAAACGGAGCGACGCCATTGACAATCTCTCTGATGTTTCGACGAATGAGAACACGGCTTTCCGAAGTCACATCATCGGAGAAGGGGAGTTTTGAAAGGTCATTCAGGGCCCAGGCTAGCAGCATGCGCCGCGCCCGGCCGCCGATCTTGATGCCCCCCGTTCCTTCGTAGGTGGTGTATGTGTTTGACTCACCCTGGGGAAAATCAAACTCCTTTTGGGCGGTGTTTACGTAAACATCAGTGTCAGTTTTCTGTCCGAAGTATATCTGAGGCCGGGTAATGGTGATTTCCCGGGTGCGAGTTTCGATGGGCATATTCGACACCAGGAACCGGGGCATTCCTTCAGGTGTGAACTCATTGGCTGTGTTCATCGTCAAACCGTAGCCATGGGTATAGATCAGTTTCTCGTTAATCCAGTTACGCGAAGACTCCGGCAGTTTCTCGACGTCCATTTCGCGGGCCGCGAGCATTACCTGCCGCGTCTGCCCGGCAAAGCTATAGCGATCTACATCGACATCAGGAAAATCGTAGTAGGTGCGAATCGTTTGAATTTGCTTCAGAGTGTCTTGTAGGGCTTGCCAATCCCAGAGCCGGATGTTTTCAAGAGTCGCCCGATTAGCGCTGAGGTTCAGCGCTTCGATCGAGTTCTCCGCTTCAAATTCCCGCAATTCAATTTGTTCCAAACCAAACCCGCGGCGCGTCCAATCAATGTTGTGCTCGATGTAGGGTGTTTCGCGTCCAAGTTCGTTCGGCTTGACGATGAAACTGTTGACGTAGGTTGGGACGATGACCACGCCCACGATATAGACAGCAATCGGAACTGCGAGCGCCAGCATTAGCAGACGCAGTCCTTTCTTGGTCAAAGCGTTCACGAGTGAAAGCGCCGCGCCAATAATGAGCGCGAATGAGACGAAGAGAAGTGCAGGAAGCAGATAGTTCGCCTCAGTGTAGGTAACGCCGGAAAATGTTTGATGATCGGTCCAGAGATAAGGAAAACGAGAGAGGTAGGTCTGCCAGGCAACCGCGAGAAGGAATGCTGCCAGGGCGCAACTGATTGCCGCGAAGGCGCTTCCTGAAGAAAGCGAGCGCGCGGATTTCAGGACTCTCTGGGGTATCGTGAGCAACGAAAAAATCACTGAGACACAGAGAACGATGAAGGTGAGCGTCAGCAGCCAGGAGCTGATCTCATCGTAAACCGGAAGGGAAAAGAGATAGAAGCCCAGTGGCTTTTGAAAGATCGGATCGGCCTGGGTTGTCGTGGATTGATTGAAGTAGAGGGCAAAGTCCTGCCAGTTGCCTTTCATTGCGAACCCATAAAACAGGCCGAACACAACGGCGACGAGCCAGGCCAGGGGTCGAATGAAACGCGCTGGAGAAAACTCGACGGGCTGGTTGTTGAGCATTATCGTTCGGGGCGCAAAAGCGTCTGAGGCGAACGTTCGTGCGAGCACCCCAAAAGCTCCGCGAAGTATCCCGATCGTTAGTAATAAGAAAACCAGGAAGAGCGCGGCCTTTAGTTTAAATATGTACCAGTAAACGTCAGAGTAGCCGAGTGAGCCAAACCACAGGACGGAAATATAGATTGAAAGACTGCGTGAGAGCGCGATGAAGAGCAAAACCGCGGCCGCGATTACCCATCGTCGCCATCGAGTTCGCTTGGGGGGCGTAACATCAATCACTTCATCGTCCGAAATGGGGAAAGGGTTGCTCATGGCGCCTAGCATACGCCCTATCTACTGAAACCGCCCAATCCAACGGCCAAATGGCACAGGTGCATCAGTTTGATTCCACAGTTTGATTGCGCAACTGCGAGCCCACTCAGCCACAGAACCGAGGAGCGATAGAGGCTGTGTGAAAACCGAAAAGAGGCTACGGTAATTTGCAGGTCCGGAAGGGTGGCTTGCCCCCGCTCGAGCGCCAACGGCGCGACTGGTTGGATACCTCAACGGGCAGGTAATTAGGAAGAGAAAGAGTCTTCTAACTGGAAGCGCTCAGGCCTGACCAATGTGCCGTAAGTTGAGAGCTGAAGTAACCAGTCGCGCCGTTGGCGCTCGAGCGGGGGCAAGCCACCCTTCCTTACCTGCAAGTTAGCGGAGCTTGAGCCGTCAATTGGGGGCCCGCTGAGTTTGGGCACAGCCTCTACCGCTCCTCGGTTCTGACGTTGAGTGGAAGTCCAATTCTGTGCCGCTGGTCCACCAGACTTGATCAGTACGGGCCGAATAAGGTGGTTCGTTGTTGTCTATGTCGCGTGTATAATGAAACGCGCTTGTTTGGGGATCCACAGTGAGCGAGTAATTTGTTTTTCGGAACCAAGAATCCACGCTACGCTGGAACAGACAATCTAATGCTCACGCCAGAGACAGTCCTACAGAGCCGATACCGCGTTGTTCGCCAACTGGGTCAGGGTGGAATGGGCGCGGTCTATGAAGCGGTCGATGAACGGTTGGACTCCACCATCGCCCTGAAAGAAACGTTTTTTGCGGACGAGCGTTTGCGAAAGCAGTTTGAGCGAGAAGCAAGGCTTCTGGCGCGCATGCATCATCCCGCACTCCCTCGCGTGAGCGACCACTTCTCGGAAGGAGAAGGGCAATTTCTGGTAATGCATTTTATCGCCGGCGACGATTTAGCCGAGATGAGTGCAAAGAGACGTGGCCCCTTTCCGGCCGAGCAAGTGTTGACCTGGGCGGATCAACTTCTCGACGCGCTCGACTATTTGCACACGCAGGATCCGCAAATCATTCATCGAGACATCAAGCCCCAGAACTTAAAACTAACGCCGCGCGGTCAGATTATTTTGCTCGATTTCGGACTCGCGAAGGGGCAAGCCAGCGAGATTTCGCGCCCCACCACCTCCGCAAGCATTTTCGGCTACACTCCTAATTACGCGCCGCTGGAACAAATTCAAGGGCTGGGCACTGACGCCCGCAGTGATATTTACGCCCTTGCCGCAACGCTGTATCACTTGATGACCGGCGTTAAGCCACCGGATGCTCTTACGCGTGCAGCCGCCATTGTTAACGGTCAGCCTGATCCATTGAAGCCCGCGCACGAAGTCAATAGCAGCGTGCCTGCCGGATCATCTGCGGTTTTGCAAAAGGCGATGGCCCAAAATCGCGATCAGCGATATGCCAGTGCGGCGGAGATGCGCAGGGCTTTGCTGGGAGTCGCCTCTGAAGCAACGGTTGCCAACCGCACGGAAGCGAACACGGTTCTATTACCGGCCGCTGCTGCGAAAATCTCAGCCGAGACGAAAGCCATTGGGCATCAGGCAACCGTACAGACGGGTGAAACAACGGTTGTGCGCCAGCCGGATGTAGCCCGACGGAGACCCTGGGTGATTGCAGCCGCCGCAGTGGTACTGTTAATGATTGGAGTTGGAGGGTTTTATGCTTATCAAAAGAGCAACAACTCCGCTAAGGCTGACGGCCCAGCGATTCCTCAAATTAGCACGCCGGTTGTTCAGAGTGGGCCGGCCGGTGGTGAGACTGCGGCTTCAACCGAGACCCCTGAAGAAACCAAGCAGGTTGCAGACGAAAAGCATCAGGTGGCGGAGGAGGAAAAGGTAGTCAGGAAACAGGAGAAGGTCACCAAACAAAAGCTGGCTGATAGGCAGCAAGAGGATCGAGCCGCCGCCGAGGAGGCGGACCGTGCAAGGACCGAGGCTCAGTCCTGGCAGGAGCACCCCGCTCAGCCGGAGATTCCCGAGGCGAACGCTGCTGATGCTCCGCGACCCCGTCAGCCTCCCTCGACGCGTCGCGTGGGAGATGTAATCATCAGAAACTTTCCTGATGGCAGTCAACTGATCGTCAGCCCTGACGGTAGTCGCGTTATCGTGACGCCCGACGGAAGACGGCAGGTGATCCGTCCTGGGCAAAGGGTTAATCGCCGCAGGATCGCTCCACGTCCCTAGTCGACCGGCGTCAGAACATCCATTATTCCGCCAGTTAGCAGTAGGTCGGTTTTGATTACGGAAGTTTAGAGTTCATCAACCCTTAGGTTGCTGTTTCGCGTGCACAAACTAAAGTTTGAACTCTAGACTGACCAACTACCCGCCAGTTGATATCGATCAAAAAAGTCGGATGTGGAGAGTAAGTATTGGCTCGAGGAGAGTAATGAAAGTTCATAAAACGGTATCGAGAAGTGTGGTATGCCTGGCGCTCCTGGCGACGCTCTTCAGCACGTCGCTATTAATGGTCGGAGCGCGAGCTGGCGACAACAAAGAAACGTCCGGGCCCATACGACCCGCTCCTCCAGCGCCGGTGTTTGATGGGAAGGAAAGGCAGGCAGAACTCGCCCAACGTCGCTCACGAGTCGCACAAACTATTGGCTCCAAGGCTGTTCTAATTCTTTTCAGTGCCGAGCCGAGAGTTTATGCCAACGATGTCGACTATGAGTATCGCCAGGAGAACAATCTCTACTATCTCACTCAACTCAAGCAGAAGCGTGCGACACTTGTCTTACTTCCCGGCAACAAGCAAACGCCGGAGATCCTTTTCATACCCCAACGGAATGTTTTTTCGGAAGTCTGGAACGGGCATATGTACAGCGCGGAAGAGGCAGCCCATGCGTCCGGCATCAGGGAGATTTGGGAAGCGCGCGAGCTCGAACCGTTTCTGCAGGGGTTGCGGACGCGCCAGCCGTATCGTCCCAGGTCTGAAAATGTTCTCATGACCGTGTCTGCGGGTGGGCCTCAGGCGGAAACCCCGACCGGTTACGAGTCAGTATTCGCGGCCGCGGAGAACGAGGCTGAGCTTTATATGCTTGTTCCCCGTGGCACTGGCCCCAGCCGCGAGTATGCACGGGAACAACTGTTTGCCGCTGACTGGCCCAAGACCCCGAATGGTTTCGTTATTAAGAATGCCTGGCCCATCTTTGCCGATATGCGGCTGCGAAAATCCCCAATGGAACTACGGCTGCTGCAGCATGCAATCGATATCACGAACGAAGCGCAGCAGCGGGCCTGGCTCGCGGCTGGGGATGCGAAATGGGAGTACGAAGTTGACGCAGAGGTTGTCTACACCTTCAAGCTGCGCAACGCTGACCACTGGGGCTATCCGTCAATCGTAGGTTGTGGCCCAAATGCAACCACGCTTCACTACATTGAATCGCAGGGAGCGGTAAAGCCGGGCGATTTGATACTGATGGACGTGGGCGCGGAGTATGAACACTACACCGCCGATGTAACCCGCACGTTTCCGGTGAATGGCAAGTTCTCTCCGGCGCAGGCCGAGGTTTATCAGGTGGTTTATGACGCGCAGGATGCGGCCGCAAAGGTGATTCGACCGGGCGCAATGTTTTCCGATGTGCACCGCGCGGCGAGCGGAGTTATCAAGCAAGGTCTACTCAAGTTGGGTTTGATCACCGATAGCAATTCAGAACAGTATCGCATCTGGTTCATGCATGGCACTTCTCATTGGCTGGGAATGAACGTGCACGACATCGGCAACGCTGTAAGGCTGGAGCCGGGAATGGTGTTCACAAATGAACCCGGCATCTACGTTCGTCCGGATGCACTTGATCACCAGCCTTTCGGTTGGAAGCAAGACGACTGGGAAAAGTTCAAGGCAGCAGCGCGGCCGGCGTTTGAGAAGTACAAAGGTATCGGCGTGCGCATCGAGGACGATATGCTGGTTACGGTAGACGGCACCCGCTGGATGACCGAAGCCCTACCCCGGAAGATGTCGGAGATCGAAGCCTTCATCGCGAATGGGCGTCAAGCGTCGCGTTGATTGCGAAATTCATCATCCCTGAATTGATTATTCAAGCTGGCAAATTTGCAGGTTAGGAAGGGTGGTTTACCCCCGCTCAAGATTCCCTGTCATTCATCCTTGATTGTCGATTCAATGTTGAGTGTTGAGTGGCTGGGAATCTTGAGCGGGGGTAAACCGCCCTTCCCAACCTGCGAGTTTCTGTCCCTTGAGTGGTGTCCCCAATCGTTTTCAATTTTGTCACAGCTTATCCTTGGGGCCGAGTCAATGCGGAGACAGCACTTTTCGTAGCAACCCTGAGAACCACCTCAGGGCCGTTCGAAAAAAGCTGTGGCTGGGTGGCGGTTCACCTACTGCGGTTTTTGCTTCAGCTTCCAACGCAATGAAAAACTGTGAAGCCATCATCTTTGCAGTTCCCTGAATCATCCGCTGGCCCACGCTGGCGATAGTGCCGCCCACCTGCAGATCTCCGGTGTATTTAATGATCGTGGTTTCCCCTTGTGCTTCAAGGTCCAAATCCCCAGTGCCTTTCATAAAACCCGGCGTACCCTTGCCCGCGACGACTATTCGATAATGTTCAAAGGGCCGCATATCCTCAAGCTTGACCGTCCCTGTGAAAACTCCCTTGATTGTGCCAACGCCAGCCCGGATCGTTGCCGAATAAGTATTCTCGTCGGTTTTCTCAAGACGTTCGCATCCGGAAATGCAACGTTGCAACACCTGAGGATCAGTAAGACATTCATAAACACGCTCGCGCGGAGCCTGGAGATGGTGGGTACCTTCGATTTTCATAAGAGGGTGTCAGCCAGGAGGCAGGAGCAGACGGCAGGAGGCAGGAGGAGCCAACTCGACATTTCTCATTTGACAGTTCTCATTGGTCATTTTTCTGATCTCATTTCATGGTGCTTCGTGGATCGTTTGCCTGGCCGCGAGATGAGACCCACGAAATCACACGAACGCAGACGAATAAGAAAAATCAACAATTCGCGAATCCCAATTAAAAAATGAGAATGACAAATGAGAAATGGAAGATGCTTCTGCCTGCTACTGCCGCCTGCTCCTGCCTCCTTCTTCAATGGGCTCTTGAAGCTGCGGCTTGAATCGCGCGCCGCGTGTGTACCTGCGCCAGATGCCGGCGATACTCTTCCGAAGCATAGAGGTCCGAATTGGCATCGACACTGTCTGAAGCGTGGACCGCAGCAGCACTTATTGTTTGTTCGTCGAGCTGTTTGCCGCTAAGTGCGGATTCCACACTCGCCGCTCGATAGGCTTTGGACGCCACGCCGGTTATTCCAATACTGCTTGACCCGCATGAACCATCGTCTGCAAGGCTAAGATTTACCGCGACTCCCACTACCGCAAACCCTGAGGCAGGATGAGGAACTTTCTGATACGCATGACCAAACCGTCCGTTACCTTTCCTGATGCGAATCTCGCGGAGGATCTCGCCGGGCTGCAAGGCGGTGCTGAGCAAGTCAACAAAGAAATCGTCTGCTTTGATAACTCTCTCGCCAGCTTGACCCACGGCGACCATGACGGCGCCTAGTGCTATGGCAGCGGCCGGCCAATCTCCCGCTGGATCAGAATGCGCAAGACTACCCCCAATCGTGCCTTTGTTACGCACTTGTACATCGCCGATATGCGAAGCGCACTCCGGGAGTAGTGGACAGCTAAGCTTCAGTGCTGCGGAAGATTCGATCTGGTAGTGCGTGGTCATCGCGCCGATTAGGATTTGGTCTCCCTGCTCGCGGATGTAGGCGAGGTCTTTGATGCGACCAATGTCCACGAGTAATCCGGGCTGGGCCAGTCGCAGCTTCATCGCCGGAATCAGGCTATGCCCGCCGGCCAGTATCTTCGCTTCGTCAGGGTGCGCGGCCAGCAGCGACAGCGCTTCATCGATGGTCGTTGGTGCTTGGTAATCAAATTGAGCGGGAATCATTTTGTCATCTCCTAATTTGGAGTGCGCCGGCAGAGCGCAGCGTCGACGGCGCTTTGGGTTCTTTCAGGCCCCAGAACCCGATGAACGATCCAAAGCGGCGTCGCGCTTGCGCTTGCCGCCGCACTCCAAAAGTTCGTTATGCATTCACAATTCTCCAAATCGCTTCCGGCTTCACCGGCATATCCAGATGTTTAACGCCAAAAGGCGCTAACGCGTCAACTATGGCCCCGACAATGGCCGGTGTCGCCCCAATCGTGCCGGCTTCACCAACACCTTTTACGCCTAATGGATTTACAGGCGACGGCGTCTCCGTGCGATCCAACTCCAGCCAGGGAATATGTGCCGCTCTCGGTATAGCATAGTCCATCAATGTTCCTGTCACGAGTTGGCCTTGTTCGTCGTAGACAATTTCCTCAAACAGTGCCTGACCAATTGATTGAACGATGCCGCCATGGAGCTGGCCGTCGACGAGCATCGGGTTGATGACTTTGCCGCAATCGTCAACTGCCACATAGCGAAGAAACTTCAGATCGCCCGTGTCGCGATCAATCTCGACTGCGACAATGTGAGTGCCGAAAGGAAAGGTGAAGTTCTTCGGTTCAAAGAAATAGGTTGCGGAGAGACCTGGCTCCGTATCAGGTGGCAATTCCTTCGCGAGGTGCGCGGCCAGGGCTATGTCCTGAATGGTGAGACTGGATTTTCCTTCAGTTTGTGGTTCGGGAAGCGCCCCGGCAGGCGCCTCGCCCACGGGGACAACAGGTTCCGACGTGCCGCTTGCGGCCGCCGCTTGCGCCGCCTGCACAGAATACCGCCCTCCTTCAAATGCCAGATTTGAAGTTTCGCACTGCAACATGTGAGCGGCAATTTTGTGAGCTTTTTCTTTCAACTTCTGAATTGCTATTAGCACCGCCGTGCCACCAACCGCAGTCGCGCGGCTGCCAAACGTGCCGATTCCATACTGAACGATTGCGGTGTCTCCATGAATTACCGTCACGTCGTTCAAGTCCACGCCCAATTCGTCGGCGGCAATCTGGGCGAAAGATGTTTCCTGGCCCTGTCCGTGCGGTGAGGCACCAGTCAGTACCGTGACTGTGCCGGTGGGCTCGATGCGGACCGTTGCACTCTCCCAACCACCTGCTGGCATTGCTTGTGATGGACCAACCGCGCAGATTTCCACGTAGGTGGAGATGCCAATCCCGATCAGCCTGCCCTCGTCACGCGCCTTTTTCTGTTCCTCGCGCAGCTTTGAGTAGCCGATCATCGCCTGGGCTTTGTTGAGCGCGGTTTCGTAATCGCCACTGTCGTACTCGAGTCCGGTCGCCGTATGAAACGGAAACTCATTAGGTGCAGGGAAGTTATGTCGTCTAACTTCAGCCGCATCGATGCCCAATTCGGCGGCGACCAAGTCCAGGGCGCGCTCGACGACATAAGTGGCCTCGGGGCGACCGGCGCCGCGATAAGCATCGGTGGCCATCTTATTTGTAAAGCAAGCCGTCACATTGATCTGAATCGCCGGAATCTTGTACGCACCTGACAGCATCAAGCCGGTCAAGGTTGGAATTGCGGGGGTAAGCAGTTGATGATAGGCGCCGAGGTCGGCGAAGACGTTATAGCGCAGTCCGGTCAATGTCCCGTCATTCTTGCAGCCGATTTCGACATAGCCTACCTGACCGCGTCCGTGAATCGTCGCCTGGATATTTTCCCGTCGCGTCTCGATCCATTTGACGGGCTTATTCAATTGCATCGAGATCCAACCCAACAACGCCTCCTCGGCATAAACATTCAGCTTCGATCCGAAACCGCCTCCCACCTCCGGAGTAATCACGCGCAACTTGTTTTCTGGAATCCCAATCATCAATGCCAACTGGGTCCGCAGGAGATGAGGTATTTGCGTTGACGACCAAACCGTCAATTCGCCTTCGCCGGGGAAATAGCGAGCGAGCACACCCCTTCCTTCCATGGCAATCGGCGCCAGCCTTTGATGGACTATGCGTTGTTTGAGAACCCGATCGGCCGAACTGAGTGCTGCTTCTATATCACCTTCGCCGGCGGTGAGCTTGTAGGCGATGTTGTCGCCAAAGTTCTCGTAAATAACCGGGCCGCCTTTCGCAGCGGCCTCGACATCGACCACTGCGGGTAAGTCTTCGTAATCAACCATCACCAAATCAACCGCATCGCGCGCGGCGTAGGCATCGGTGGCGACAACGGCAGCAATCGGATGGCCAACGAAGTAAGCCTTATCCTGTGCGAGCACTCGATAGTCCGGCACCTTCAGCCCTGGCAGCGCACTGGCGCAAGGCACTGGCCCGATCTTTTCGGCAATGTCTTTTCCGGTGTAGACAGAGACAACGCCCGGTGCCTTCAGTGCTGCGGAGGTATCGATGTTATTGATGCGCGCATGGGCGTAGACAGAACGGACGAAGGAAACGTGAAGAGTGTCAGGAAGCCTTATGTCGTCGACGTAATGGGCCAGGCCCTTTATCAACCTCGGGTCTTCTGTCCGTTTGATTCTTTGTCCCACGTATTTGTTAGCCATTGCAAACCTCCAAAACTAAGGTGTCGGGTATCGGGTGCCGGGTTCCTGGTTGCCATGAGATGATCTAATGCAAAAGGAGGCAGGAGCAGACGGCAGGAGGCAGCAAGTGAACTGCATTCCGTTATCTTTAGTATTTCGGTTCCTGCCCTTGCGCATTCTGCCTCCTGCCGTCTGCTCCTGCCTCCTTGCTCAACTGACGCCTGTCACCCGGCACCTGCCACCTTTTTCGAAGCGTATTCCACAGCTTCCACGATATGTTGGTAGCCGGTGCAGCGGCAGAGATTGCCGTCGAGCCCGTGCCGGATTTCTTCTCTGCTTGGATTGGGATTGCGTTCGAGGATCTGCGCGGCGGCGATGATCATTCCGGGCGTGCAATAACCGCATTGCAGGCCATGGCGTTCCCAAAACCCTTCTTGCACAGGATGAAGTTCGCCATTTTTAGCCAGGCCTTCGATTGTCGTGACGCTCGACCCGCTTGCCTGGACCGCGAACATCGTGCACGACTTAACCGCCTGGCCATCGATGAACACAGTGCAGGCGCCGCAAAGTGACGTTTCACACCCGATGTGGGTCCCGGTTAGGCCAAGAATGTCTCTCAAATAATGGACGAGCAATAACCTGGGCTCGACTTCGTTTTCGTGGTTGACACCATTGACTTCGATGCTAATAGCTTTCTTCATAAGCTACCTCACTTTTGGCGTGTTGTTAGGAAGGCGAAATCTGCTGCCGGAGTTTCTATGCCAAGTTGAAATGAAAGTCAATGATCTTTAAGAGGGTAACGGGACGGGTAGAGGCTGTCTGAAAAAACCGAAAAAGGGCTTGCGGTAATTTGGAGGTCCAAGAAATTCTGCAAATTGGGGGAATTTGCAGGTTGGGAAGGTGGGCAAAGCGTAGCGCGCCCCCGCTCCAGCGTAGCGT
>CAZVHN010000550.1:0-6385 GCA_964626895.1 uncultured Chloracidobacterium sp.
ACGGATAAGGTTCATCACCCCATATTGCATCAGAGGATTGTAGTAGCTGAAAAGAACGATGGGGACATTCGTTCTCAGCCGAGCTTTTGCTGCCGTTCCAAGCACCGCCGCCAACCCGAAGCCGTGCTGCAAAGCGCGCTCCGAAGCTCGCTGGATAACCGCTCCGTCGGCCATCGGGTCGCTGAAAGGCACGCCGAGTTCAATTACCGTAGCTCCTGAATCAGCCAGTTCGACTAAGAGCTCACCGGTTGTTTCCAGATCAGGATCACCAGCCACTATGAAGGGAATGAAGCCCTTCTTCCCTTCCCGCTTGAGCTTTGCGAATACCTCCGCGATGCGACTCAATGCCGACCCCGATTCAGAATGCATTTGAAAACTAGTGATGACAGTATATACGTGGTTTCAGTGTGAGCGGTGCGAGAGATACCACTCACGTCAGAACCGGTAAGCGGTAGCGCCCGGGTTAAGCCCCGCAGACATTCTACGTACGAGAATTCCATCCTTGATTGCTTGAGTCAACGCAACCTACCCGGTCGCTACCGCTCACCGGTTCTGAACTTGCCTGGTATTTTCGCTGGTTGCGCCCGGCCTGAACCGACTGACAGTATCAACGTCTTTATCTCCGCGGCCCGAGAGGTTGATAATGATGATCTCATCAGGTGACATTTCTCGCGCGACCTTGATTGCATGAGCGACTGCATGCGCCGATTCGAGTGCGGGAATAATGCCTTCTAACTTCGAGAGCGTTTGAAAGGCTTCCAGGGCGCTGCCATCCGACGCGCAGACATATTCGACCCTGCCTGAGTCGTGCAGAAAAGCGTGTTCCGGTCCGATCGAGGGATAGTCGAGTCCGGCAGAAACAGAATGCGTGGGGGCAATCTGCCCTCCCTGGTCCTGCAAGACATAGCTAAGCGTGCCCTGCAAAACTCCTGGCCGTCCACCGCCCACCTGGTTGAAACGCGCGGCGTGCTGCCCCAACTCATTCCCGCGTCCCCCGGCTTCGACACCGATCATGCGGACTTTGTCGTTGAGAAAAGGATGAAAGAGGCCGATCGAATTCGATCCACCGCCGACGCAGGCAATCAATAAATCTGGTAACCGTTCGGTCTGACTCAGGACCTGCGCACGAGCTTCGCGGCCAATCACGGATTGGAATTCACGAACCATCAGCGGATAGGGATGAGGTCCGAGCGCACTGCCAAGCAGATAGTAAGTGTCGGACACGTTGGTAACCCAGTCACGCAAGGCTTCGTTGATTGCCTCTTTCAGCGTTCGCGAGCCGGCATTCACCTCTCGTACTTGCGCCCCCAACAACTCCATGCGAAAGACATTCAAGACCTGCCGCCGCATATCTTCGGCACCCATGTAAACCACGCAATCGAGACCAAACAATGCGCACACAGTGGCTGTGGCAACGCCGTGCTGCCCCGCGCCGGTTTCGGCGATCACACGTCGTTTACCCATTTGTCGTGCCAGCAGTATCTGGCCCAGAGCATTATTGATTTTGTGAGACCCGGTGTGCGAAAGGTCCTCGCGTTTGAGATAGATCTGAGCGCCGCCAGCGTATTCCGTCAAACGCTTGGCGTGAAATAATGGTGTGGGCCGTCCTGAGTAGTCAGCGAGTAGCGCTCGGTACTCGGTCTGGAAGTGATCATCCTCATGCGCAGCCAGGTAGGCGGCCGTCAGCTCTTCCAGGGGGGCCACCAGCGTTTCCGGCACAAAACGTCCCCCATACGGGCCCCAGTGGCCAAGTTCATCAGGTTGTGAGCTTCCTCCGTTCAATATTGGTCAATACCAGAGACTGCTACCTCCGCGGCCGGGCCGCTGTTGGGGACCGACAGCCCGTCAGTTTTTCCCGAGGTACTTCTCAAACCACTCAAGATTAGTTTCCTTGGCCTTGAGCACCATCTTCGGTTCGTTCAGACCGTGAGGCATCCGCGGCAGCACGATCATCCTGCTCGGCACGTTTCGCACTTTGAGTGCGTTGTAAAACTCATAGCCCTGGGAAATCGGAACGCGCTCGTCCGCTTCGCCGTGCTGAACGAGAGTGGGGGTAACAACTCCTTTCATGTGGAACATCGCTGAGTGGGCCCGATAAATCTCCAGGTTCTCCCAGGGCTGTTCCCCAAAGTAATCCGGGATGAAGCTGGGGATGTCAGCCGTCCCGATGAAACTCATCAAGTTTGTAACACCCGCCCCGACCGAGGCTGCTTTGAAGCGTTTCGTTTGCGTAACGATCCAGGAAGTCATGAAACCTCCGTAGCTCCATCCCATCACGCCTAAACGATCGGGATCGGCAACGCCCAGCCGTATCACTTCATCGACACCCGTCATCAAATCCTGGTAATCGCCTCCGCCCCAGTCTTTGATGTTTGCGAACCGAAACTTCTGCCCGTAACCGGACGATCCGCGCGGGTTCACGCGAAGCATTGCATAGCCACGCGCAGGGAAAGCCGCAGTGGGATACACGCCTCTACTGCCCGCAAGAAACGATTGAGTAAATACTCCGGCTGGTCCGCCGTGGATTATGAGAAGCAGCGGCACTCGTTTGCCTGCCTGATAATTGACGGGGTAGGTCAGGAGTCCTTCAACCTCCAGCCCGTCGGAGCTTTTCCATTTGATCACCTCAGTCTTTCCGAGCGGCAACTTTGGCAAATCTGCATTGGCCCGGCTCACCTGCACTGGGGAGAAAGCAGTTATCTGACTGACATAAGCCTCAGGGGCTCTATCATTGGTCTGTAAGGTGAAACCCATCATTGTCTGCGAGCCATTAAGGGACAGACCGCTGATTACTTCGTTTCCCTTGTTGAGTTCGGTAATCGCGTTCGAATTGACGTCCAGCGAATGGATCCGGGAGACGGTGCCTCGAGTCTCGCCAAAGTAAATCTTCTTACCATCGGCCGACCAATCGATGACGTTAGGTTGCGCGTCGAAAGTTTCCGCTAGCAGTTTCAGGGGGCCGCCGCCAGTGGGAATAATCGCCATTCGTCGATAGCCTGCCCAACGCGGCGGATCATCTGAAACCACGAACAGAAGCCATTTACCATCAGGTGAATATTTGGGACCTGATTCCGCGGCGTTGCTGGCGGCAATCGGTCTTACTTCTGCGCTTCCCACGTCCACGGCCATCAGATCACCCGTGGTCCAATAGTCTGCTTTCGGCATTTTGGTGCGAGCAAAAGCGATTGTTTTGCCATCGGGCGCCCAGTCGAAGTCACTATCAACGTTGTAGTCACCGGTTAGTTTGCGAGGCTCCCGTTTGCCGTTGGCATCTTTTTCGATATTTATCACATGCAAGCGATTCATCTTGATGTTTTCATCGACCCAACGTGAATCGTCTTTGCCTTTTGCCCCCTTCTCCTCGTCTTCGCTCTGGGCGTCGCGCATGAGGAAGGCGATCTGCTTGCCATTAGGCGACCAGGCGAAGTTCCCCACTCCTGTTTTGACGTCGGTCGTCTGCTCGGCTTCACCACCGATCAAGCGGAGGACATACAGGTTGCTCTTTCCGCTCCGGCTCGATGTAAACGCGATCATTCTACCGTCCGGCGACCACTGTGGATTGTCGGAAGACTTTTCGGCGAAGGTTAATTGCAGAGGATCGCTGCCGTCGGCGTTGGCCAACCAAATCTGCGTGAGGTATTCACTCTTCTCAGTCGTCATCACCGCCTGGCTAACCGTGTAGACGACCTTCCGGCCATCCGGCGACACCCGGACAGCACCAATGTTTTTAACTTTCATCGCCAACTCAGGGGTCCAACCAGCGGCCGTGCTCTGCTGGGCCATCAACGCGGCGGGTGTGGCTCCGGCGATCAGCAAGAACCCAAGACTAAGGGTCAACAACTGTGCAAAGCGTCTCATAGCTTAATCTCCTTTGGTATTCGCTCGAGGGGAATCACACCCCAGGCAGTTTTTCCTGCATCAAAGGCGCGACGGCAACCCGATTGCGTCCTTCATTCTTCGCGACGTACAGCGCCCTGTCGCTGGCAGCATAAAGAGCCCGTTCCGAAGCTGCGTGGGCTGGGCAGGCCGCCACACCAATGCTGACACTAATATTTCCGACACCGGGTATGATCTGTTCCGCCAAAACGGCGCGCAATCGTTCCGCGGCCGCGGCAGCCTTTTCTTCACCAATATTTGCGAGTAGCAGAGCAAATTCTTCGCCGCCCAAACGCGCCGCGGTGTCGTTATCTCGCGAAACTGCGGAAAGCGTGTTCGCGACGTGGCGGATGACGAGGTCTCCGGCCGGATGTCCGAAACGATCATTGACCGCCTTCATGTGGTCGATGTCCAACAGAAGTAGTGCGCAAGGTACACTGTAACGACGCAATCTTTCAACCTCGCGATTGAGCGCAACGCGGAAGCGGCGTCGATTGGCCAATCCGGTCAAATGATCGAGATCCGCTTCCGAGCGAAGCCGATCCATCGTCTGTCTCAGAGCGACTATTTGTCCGAGCCGCAGAACGAGCAGATCGACCTCGGCAGGAAGCTGAAAGTAGTCAAAGGCACCCGCTGACAGCGCTGCTTGCCTGCGGTTCAGTGCCGATGCTTTGGCACCCACCAAAACCAAAGGTATGCCATCCTCCGTTTGACCCAGCATGCGTGCTAATTCCAGGGTCGAGATTCCCTTAATGCCATTGTTTGCGATGACAACGTGGGGACGAGATCGTTGCAGCGATACCATGGCCGCGGCGCCGCGGCACACCCCTACTATTTCCAGTCCCGCGGAAGTTAGCGGCCCGGGATCCACAGATTCCGGCTCATCGGTGACAATCAGCACGCGGCCTCGCTCTCGCGGAACCGTCTTGCCGGGCTTCTCTTTCTGGACTTTCGCTTTCATACACAACAGCATGCGGTGAGGGGAAAGCTATTCACGTAACAACGTTAGGAGAAAAGTTAGATTCTTCGACGACAGTTCTGAGTAAGGGGGCTTGCTAGGATAACCTGTGGTTAGTGATGGTCGTCAACGTTTAACGGGAGTCAGTCTGTTTTTTCGCTTCTCATTCGCACCGTGGCGCAGAGCATCCCCTAAATCTCGCGAGTGGCCGAAATTCGCAGGTTAGGAAGGGTGGTTTACCCCCGCTTGCCTGGACATGGGAGTCGGCGGGGGTAAACCACCCTTCCTAACCTGCGAATCATTCCAACCTGAGAGATCGCGTCAACCGGCGCGTGCCGCTTTCACAAACGCCGCCACGCGCTCCGGAAGTTTCTTCCCCGGACTGATCTCGAGGGCACTGCAGGCGTCAACGCCATAAGGGTCTACCGCCTTTATCGCCCCTTGCACGTTTTCCGGAGAGAGACCGCCAGCCAGGAAAAATTTCGGTACGAGCGCGCGCGTCTTTCGTGCGACAGACCAATCCATTACGCGACCAGTGCCGCCACGCATCTGCGGGTCAAACGTGTCAAGCATGATCGCCTGCACCTTGTAATCAAGGGCACGCTGAGGTTCAAAGTCATTGCCGGCCGTCAATACCTTGATCACATACCGAGCCAGGAGCGCGCGGCAATAGTCGGGCGATTCATCACCGTGCAACTGCACGGCGGCTACACCGGCGTCGGACGCGATTCGCTCCACAGTCTCGGGGGTCGGCTCATTCACGAAGACGCCTACAGTTAAGACATTCCCGGGCAAGCGATCGATAATCTCTCGCGCGGCAAGTGGATCGATGTAGCGCGGACTGGGGTGGTAGAAATTGAAGCCCAGCGCATCCGCGCCGGCTGCAACGGAGAGTAGGGCGTCTTCCAGATTAGTTATGCCGCAGATTTTTACGAACGCCATGAAAGATTCTCATTTTGGCATTGTTTACTTCTTGTTCGTGTCCGTTCGTGAGATTTCGTGGATCGTTCGGTTCTCTCGGCCAAGCAAACGATCCACGAAATAACACCAAGCACCACGAAATGAGATTCAGAAAATTCTGCGAATAAAAAATGGAAAATGCTTAGGTTTTTCCCCCTTTCCCCCTTTCATCCTGTCGCCGCCATTTCTCCGTCTCGGATCAACGCGCGCAAGGTTTCATCAGGTCGCGGGGAGCGCATCAAGGATTCGCCAATCAGAAAACCCTGATAGCCCATCCCCTGCAGCCGCCGCAGGTCATGAGCCGAATTCAAACCACTTTCAGAAACCAGCATCCCGTCGGCGGGAGCTTCCCGTGCCAGCTCTACCGAAGTTTCCACTGAGACTGAGAATGTTTTCAGGTCGCGATTGTTCACGCCAATAAACCTGGCGCCGCTGGCGATTGCCCGCTGCATTTCGGCTTTCGTATGCACCTCAACAAGAGCGACCATTCCCAGCTCATCTTCAGCAAGCTCCCGCAACAAGAGCAATGCCTCGTCGTCCAAAGCTGACACAATCAGCAGTAGCGCGTCGGACCCGGAGGTGCGCCGCGTC
>CAZVHN010000551.1:0-4185 GCA_964626895.1 uncultured Chloracidobacterium sp.
TCCAGGTCGACCGCGAAGCGTAGCGAGCGGGGCAGTAGCCCGACTGTTAAGGAGGGCTCAGGAAGATGGGTGGATGGCGAGTTGGTTGTTCGCGCCGTCTGCACCAAACAACTCGCTTGACACTCGCAATGGAACAATTAATGATGATGAGCTAGATGATCTACCCAGGATTAAATTACTTGCTCCGCCATTCAACGTCTTGCCTGTGGTCTAACCGCAAAACTGTCCTTCACGATGCCTGATATCCTACTAGTCGAAGACAAAGACAGTTTGCGCCGCGTATTGTATCTGACGCTCGAGAATGCCGGTTACACGGTAACTGAGGTGGCCGATGCGCGCGCCGCCCTTAACGAGATTGCCCGCACTCCACATAAGCTCGTACTTACCGACCTGCGTATGCCTAACGGTTCAGGCCTCGATGTTTTACGCGCAGCACGCGCCGCCGACGGCGAGGTCCCGGTCATCGTAATGACAGCTTACGGTTCGATCGATGAAGCTGTTCAGGCGATGAAGGATGGCGCCCATGATTTTCTGCAGAAGCCCGTCGACTCGAACCACTTGTTGTTGCTGGTCGAACGCGCGCTCGAACAAGCGAGACTCAGAACGGAAAACATTCTATTGCGCGAGGAATGGTCGCGCCGCTATGGCTTTCCGCGCATCATCGGCGAGTCTGAAGCTATCAAGCTCGCAGTTGCTCAAACGCAACGAGTAGCCCAAACTGAAGCTACAGTCTTGCTGCTGGGCGAATCTGGTACCGGAAAAGAGTTGTTCGCTCTGGCGGTGCATCACCTCTCGAATCGTCGCGACAAGCCCTTTGTAGCCATCAACTGTGCTGCGATACCCGAGACACTAATTGAGAATGAATTGTTCGGCCATGAACGCGGGTCCTTCACCGGCGCCAGTGACCGGAGGCAGGGAAAGTTTGAACTTGCTTCGGATGGAACTGTGTTTTTGGATGAGATTGGCGAACTCCCACTGGCTGTTCAGGGCAAGCTGCTGCGGGCAATCGAAGAGAAGATGATCGATCGGATCGGAGGTCGTGCCCCAGTACCTGTGAATGTGAGGGTGGTGGCCGCTACCAACCGGGATTTACAAGGTGCCGTAGAGAATGGTGAGTTTCGTCGTGATCTGTTCTTTCGGATTGCGGTCTTCCCACTCGAAATCCCGCCGCTAAGAGAGCGCGGTGATGATATCGTTCTGTTGGCAAAACACTTCGCTGCACAGTTGGGGAAGGAACTCCGGGGCCGCGAAGCATCTCTCAGCGAAACGGCTTTGGCAGCCCTGCGCGCGCACAGTTGGCCTGGCAATGTTCGCGAACTTGAGAATGCGATTGAGCGGGCCTGTATTCTCACGGACACAATGGTGCTGCAGCCAGCAGATCTGGGCTTGGTGGGCCGCATCGGCGAGGAATCTGAATCGCTCCGCGCTGTTGACCTGTCGGGCACTCTTTCAGAGGTTGGTCAACGTGCCCTGCGTTTCGTCGAACGCAGCAAGATTCTTGAAGCGCTGAAGACTAATAGTGGTAACAAGAGTCGGACTGCGGATGAGTTGGGCGTTAGTTATAAGACCCTGCTCACGAAGATAAAGGACTACGATCTCTGATTCCTTTAGGTACCAGTCGCTCCGGGGCAGTAGCCCGACTGTTAAGGAGGGCTCCTCAAGACACCAAGAAGGATCCCCCAGATGTGCGAATGGCGATGCCGAGCCCTCCTTAACAGTCGGGCTACTGCCCCGCTCGCGATGCTCGCGGTCGACTAGTAGTGATTACCGATGAAAGATTCTTCCAACGGCATCCCTAACACCAATCCTGCTAAATCAGCAGGTGCCTCGAAATCCTCGGAAGAACACAATCACTCTCGGACCAGTAACCTGTCAGTACAATCCGTTGCTACCAGCCCTGCCCAGGCAAGTGGGGGTAACGATGCCGGCATAATCGCTGGGGAGACCCTCGAGCCAATGGCCGCGACGCCGAGTGGGCCTCTCGCTGAAACAACAGCAAGAAGAAGTGAGCCAAGCACCGGACGATCTGCATTTTTCGTCGGTTCCGGCATCCTGATCAGCCGCATAATTGGTCTGATACGTCAACGCATCTTCGCACATTACTTTGGTACGTCGGCCGCGGGCGATGCGTTCAGCGCGGCTTTTCGGATTCCCAATTTTCTCCAAAACATTTTTGGTGAGGGAGCGCTCTCGGCTTCCTTCATTCCAGTATACGCAAAGCTGCTTGCCCAGGAGGATGAAGAGAAAGCATCCCACGTCGCCAACGCAGTGCTCGGGCTGTTGGCATTAATAACCTCACTGGTCGTGCTTGTTGGCGTGCTCGCCACTCCGTATCTTATTGCCTTCATCGCACCCGGGTTCGCAGGCGAGACTCGCGAATTAACAATCCACCTCGTCAGGATTCTCTTTCCCGGCGCCGGCCTTTTGGTGCTCTCAGCGTGGTGTCTGGGCGTACTGAATAGCCATCATCGTTTCTTCATCTCTTACACCGCTCCGGTCGCCTGGAACTTGGCCATCATTGCGTCGCTGATAGCGTACGGTGGAAAGGTAGGTCAATTTCCACTTGCTGCGGTTGTAGCCTGGGCTTCGGTGATCGGCAGCGCGCTACAGTTTGGCATCCAACTGCCAACCGTCGTCAAACTGGTTCGCCCGCTTCGTCCGGTGATCGACACGACTAGTGCTCACGTGAGGACCGTGGTGACGAGGTTTTTCCCGGTATTCATGAGCCGCGGCGTAATTCAGATTAGCGCCTTTGTCGACGCCATACTGGCGAGCTTCCTGCCCGTTGGAGCTGTCGTGGCTCTGACGTATGCACAAAGCCTCTATACGCTTCCCGTCAGCCTTTTCGGAATGTCAGTGTCGGCCGCTGAATTGCCGGCGATGTCCCGGGCGGTCGGTAGCACGCAGGAAGTCGCTGACGCGTTGAGGCAACGGCTTGATGCCGGGCTGCGCCGGATAGCGTTTTTCATTGTTCCTTCCGCGGTGGCGTTCCTGGCACTCGGCGATGTCATCGCCGCTGTGTTGTACCAAACGGGACAGTTCAAACAAGACGCAGCTATCTACGTCTGGGGCATTCTCGCAGGATCGAGTATTGGGTTGTTGGCATCTACGCTGGGGCGTCTCTACTCCTCAACCTACTACGCACTTCACGACACCCGTACGCCACTGCTTTACGCAGTTATTCATGTGACCCTGGCAACTGTGCTCGGTTACTTCTGCGCCATCCACCTGCCACCGGCCATCGGTATCGCGCCCAAGTGGGGTGTTGTGGGTCTAACGGCTTCGGCCAGTGTGGCAGCCTGGATTGAGTTTGTGCTGCTCCGAAGGGCCTTGAATCGCCGCATTGGCCGCACAGGCCTCCCACTTCCGTACCTCCTAAAGCTTTGGTTTGCCGCGTTCTTGGGCGCAGCAGCCGGATGGGGCGGCAAGCTGCTGCTCGGACCCCGTCACCCTATCCCAGTAGCAATCCTGGTGTTAGGGATCTATGGTCTTAGCTATTTCGCCTTAACTTCCGCGTTTGGCATCCCCGAGGCTCGCACGGTGATCGGTAGGGCATTCCGGATAACAAGGAGTTTCAGGCCGTAAGCCAGCGTTTTAGGACCCTGGGTGGCGCCCGGGATTTTCCATATCTCATTTTCCATTATTTTCCATTTCTCATTTGTCATCTACCGAAGGCGATACGGACCTTGCACGACGAACTGAGCATCTGAAGATCTGCTAAATGGCGAATGAAAAAATGCAAAATGCAAAATGGTTCCTTCCCCAGTCTCTCCGGTGAGGGCCCTTGAATCTCAAAATATGACCGGAATAGGCCCTAAACCCCCAAAATTCGGGCCTTTTCCGGCTGTAAAAGATTATTAGGATTTTTCTGGAGAACGTCCGGCATTGGCTTTTTACTTAAGTATCCTGGAAAAACGGAATGGGTGGCGCAGCGGCAGGCAGGCCAGGCGGCCTCAGCCGCCATTTTTGTTTGGGGCACGCCCCGCTGGCGAAAGCGATCGAGGCTGGGTCAAAACCCAAAAGGGCGGTACTGTAATTTGCAGGTCGGGAAGGGGGCAAAGGGAGCGCGCCCCCGCTCACCTTGGAAAGCCATCCCCATTGAGCTAAAAGCTCTCAACTCCAACAACCTCTCAGGTCAGGTTTGAGAGGTTGATTCCAGTTGAGTGGTTTCCAAGCTTGAGAGCG
>CAZVHN010000552.1:0-8324 GCA_964626895.1 uncultured Chloracidobacterium sp.
GTAAGCCTGCTGAAACTCCGGTCGGCTCGACACGGCGGCTCGCAACGCTTTTTCGTCCTGCTCTTTCTTAGCCGTCATACGCTGGTTGTTCAAGCCATCTTGCTGGCCCACAAGTCGCTTGATGGAGTTCGAAAGACTGCGAACAGTGTTCAAAGCGCGTCGGGCAGGTTCAGGGCCAGTCGCGCTGTAACGCAGCAGGGCGTCGCGGCGCGAATTCCACACCTGCATCTGGAGTGGATTCCCCACGTCGCGTTGATATTGAACTTGCGCCAACGTAAGTAGGCGGTTAGTAGATCCAGGGTTGCCGATCGCCAGCACGAATTCACCGTCGGCAGGACCCTGAGCTGACCATTTAAGATAATTCTGAGTCTTTAACGGCTGCCCATTCTCATAGACACGAAGAAAGGTGACGTCGAGGCAGTAGCGCGGATAAGTGAAGTTGTCGTAGTCGCCGCCGAAGAAAGCTATCTGTTCCTCCGGCGCAAAAACCAGTCGGATATCGGTGTACTTCTTGAAACGATAGAGCCAGTATTCGCCGCCTCGGTAAAGCACTACAACTTCGCTACGCAATCCGGTCCTGTCGCTAGACTCTTTTTCTATAGTGGCGATCTGCGCTTTGCGGGCCTCATTGGCGTCCTTGTCAGATGCCCCTGCCTTCGCGGCCCCTTGTACGCGGGCCGTCACCTCCTCGTAAGAGACCAGCACGTTGATTTCCAGATCGGGACACTTCAGTTCCTCAGCCGGCGTCGACGCATAAAACCCATCCCGCCGGTAGTTGCGCTCGCTGGTCGAAAGCTTTTGCAACTGGCCGCTGGCAACGTGCTGATTGGTCATCAGCAGGCCGTTGGGCGACACGAAAGAGCCGGAGGAGCCTTCAACGCGGACAGACGCTAATCTAACGTGCTCCAGCCAGGCATCGGATGGCTCGAAGTTGTACCGCTCCTTCCACTGCTTCCGCGGAGGATTATCAAATGTCCACATACCATCGTCCGCAAACAAAGGTAGCGGCGACACAACCATCACCAGGACAAACACACATACCGAAATTCTCTTCATTGACTTCTCCCTTGTGCCACTCGATGGTCAGAAATTCGCAGGTTGGGAAGGGCGGTTTACCCCCGGCTTGCGTTCGTAGCGCTCAAACTCAGAATTGTCAGTCCGTAGCATCAGCGGGGGTAAACCGCCCTTCCCAACCTGCGAATTTGCGTCTGTTGAGTAGTATCCGGACCGATGCTAATTTTTCACAGCTCCTAAAGCGGGGTGTGAATGAGAAGGAGCTAGCGAGCCCCTCACCAGACACCAGGATGCCTTGTTTTCTGAACGGCGTTGGCTCACCGCTGGAACCTGTGATGCTCCTTTAGCCAGCAGCGATCCATCACAACCAACATCCCGGCGTCGACGGCACGTTGAGCAGCCGCCTGATCAATCACCCCTTCCTGCAGCCAGACTGCCTTTGCTCCGATGGCAATGGCTTCGTCAACAGCCCTACCAGCTTCGTCTGATCTTCTAAAGATGTCTACTAACTGAACCCCAGGAGGAACGTCCGCCAACGAAGCATATGATTTATCACCAAACACTTCTGTCTCATTGGGATTGACAGGAATTACCTGATAACCGTTTTGCCTCATGTAAGACGCTACGCCATAAGAGGGCCGGGCCGTATTAGACGAAAGGCCTACGACTGCTATGGTCCGGCACTCGTCCAGGATCTCTTCGATCGTTTCTTTACTGTTAATTCCCAATAGGTTCTCCACTCAATTCAGAACCATTTGCGGTAGCCAATGGAACATAGCATTCAAGTTTGGTCTTGCAATTTAACGTCCGCGGCCAGTTATGTGAGTGGGGGATCCTGAGCATTGAGTGCTTGCATCCATTGACTACCGTAAATGGTCCTGTGAGTTGAGACGTTCTCATTAGGTTGAGCCTGGAACCACCCGCTACCGGTCGCGGTATCCCATTCGACCTGTCGCCGCGGTGTCTCTGTTTTTGACCACGTTTCTCAACGCGCTACGGGACTGCTGACCACGTGCAACTCCTGCAGGGAGCGAACTCTCATCGGCTCATCACCCCCGAATGCTCCCAGCGCCTCAACAATTGCCTGGGCACCAGTCATGGTTGTCACGCAGGGCACGTCGTATTGCAACGCTGCGCGGCGAATTGACTGCTCGTCAAAGTGCGACGCGCGACCCAAGGGTGTGTTGATGACGAGCGCTATATCCCCTCGTTTGATGTGATCTACAATGTTTGGGCGGCCCTCATTAACTTTGAAAACTGTTTCGACTTTCAGACCGACTTCGCTCAATCGAGCGGCCGTACCCAGCGTGGCCATAATTTCAAAACCAAGACGGGCTAGCCTGCGGCCAATGAGGACAGCATGTCCCTTATCTGCGTCGTTCACGCTAAGAAACGCCGTTCCACTTCGCGGCAATGACAGCCCCGCTCCCATCATGGCCTTACCGTAAGCCTCTCCGAACGTCTCGCCGATACCCATCGCTTCGCCCGTCGAATGCATTTCCGGGCCCAGGATGGGATCGACACCGGGAAACTTCACAAATGGGAAAACGGGAGACTTGATGAAGAAACGATCGACGGCCAGGTTCTCAGGCAAAACAAATTCAGCAAGGGGCTTTCCGGCCATCACGAGCGCTGCCACTCGCGCAATCTGCACTCCCGTCGCCTTCGAAACAAAGGGCACGGTGCGCGATGCGCGCGGGTTTACTTCCAGCACATAAACTCGGTGGTCCTTGATCGCAAACTGAATATTCATGAGCCCGCGCACGGAGAGCGCCGTCGCCAGCGTGCGAGTGTAATGACGCATCGTTTCTATATGCTCCGGATCGATTCGCACCGGCGGCAGCACGCACGATGAGTCTCCGGAATGAATGCCCGCCTCTTCGATGTGCTCCTGAATTCCGGCAATCACACAAGCAGATTCATCCGCGAGGGCGTCTACATCGAACTCCGCAGCCTGCTCGAGAAACTTATCGATCAAGACGGGACGGTCGGGCGTAAACCCGACTGCGGTGCGCACATAGTCATCCAGACTCTCTTCGTCATACACAACGGCCATCGCGCGGCCGCCAAGCACGTAACTGGGTCGCACCAGCACCGGATAACCAATCGTAGCGGCAACCTGTTTCGCTTCGGCAACGGTCGCCGCCATTCCGTTTGCCGGTTGCGGAATGCCCAAATCCTGCAACAGCGCCCCAAACCGCTGGCGGTCCTCGGCTAAATCAATCGATTCCGCGGTCGTACCGATTATTGGTACGCCGGCCTTGTGCAAACGCATCGCCAGATTCAGCGGTGTTTGACCGCCAAACTGAACTATGACGCCTTCGGGTTTCTCCACATCAACGATATTCATTACATCTTCGAAGGTAAGCGGTTCGAAGTAGAGACGGTCGGAAGTATCGTAATCGGTTGACACTGTCTCGGGATTGCAGTTGACCATGATCGTTTCGAAGCCCGCATCGCGTAGGGCAAAGGACGCGTGACAACAACAGTAGTCAAACTCGATTCCCTGCCCGATCCTATTGGGTCCCGAGCCCAGGATCATTATTTTGCGACGCTCCGTGGGCGCCGCCTCGTCTTCTGATTCGTAGGTTGAGTAAAGGTAAGGAGTGAAAGATTCGAATTCAGCGCCGCACGTGTCAACCCGTTTGTAGACTGGAACAATCCCAACGCGCTTGCGAAAGTCGCGCACATCGTCTTCCGATCTTTCAGTCAAATAAGCAAGCCGGCGATCTGACAGCGCGGCCTCTTTGAAGGTGCGCAAAAGGTCCGCCGGGATTTCCTCGAGTTTCATCCCTTCAACTGCGCGCTGAATCTCCATCACCTCTCGCAGCTGTTCCAGAAACCATGGGTCAATTCGCGACAAGCGATAGATCTCTGCTATCGACCAGCCATGTTGAAGTGCATAAGTAATGTAGGAAAAACGCTGGGAGTTTGGACGCGCAAGCTTGCGTTGCAACTCATCGTCAGACACGTCCTCGAGACGCAGGGGCTTCACGGCCTCGAGCGATCGCAATCCTTTGAACAACGCCTCCTTGAATGTCCGGCCAATGGCCATCACCTCACCAACCGACTTCATTTGCGTGCCCAGCACGTCTTCCGCCTCGCGAAACTTCTCAAACTCCCACTTCGGTATCTTTGCGACCACGTAGTCGATAGTAGGTTCGAACGAGGCCGGCGTCTTCCTGGTGATGTCGTTGGGAATCTCATCCAGCCTGTAACCAACGGCGAGTTTGGCGGCAATCTTGGCGATCGGGAAACCGGTTGCTTTGGAAGCGAGTGCCGATGAACGCGACACGCGCGGGTTCATCTCAATGATTCGTATGTCGCCGTTCTCCGGGTTGACCGCAAACTGCATGTTCGATCCGCCTGTTTCCACACCGACTTTGCGAATCACGATGATAGCCATGTCGCGCAGCTTTTGATATTCGACGTCGGTAAGCGTCTGCGCCGGCGCGACTGTGATTGAATCGCCGGTATGCACACCCATCGGATCGAAGTTTTCGATAGAGCAGATGATTACCACGTTATCCGCCAGGTCGCGCATGACTTCGAGCTCAAACTCTTTCCAGCCCAGAATCGACTCCTCGATCAGGACTTCGTGCATCGGCGAAGCGGCCAGGCCGGCGCGCACGATCTCTTCAAACTCCTCGGGGTTATAAGCTATGCCGCCGCCGCTTCCGCCGAGAGTGAAAGAAGGTCGAATGATTGCCGGATAACCAGTGTTCGTTACGATCTCCCGGGCATCGTCCCAGGAACGAGCGAAACCTCCTCGCGGCATGGGCAGGCCGGCTTCATCCATTGCCTGTTTGAAGAGTCGACGGTCTTCAGCGACTTTGACCGCGTCGCGCTTCGCACCAATCATTTCGACGCCGTATTCATCAAGAATCCCGGCATCTGAAAGGGCGATTGCAAGATTTAATGCGGTCTGCCCGCCCACCGTGGGCAACAGCGCATCCGGTCTCTCGAGCCGGATAATCGCTGCAACCGATTCAACCGTGAGTGGCTCGATGTAGGTGGCGTCGGCGATCTCAGGATCGGTCATGATCGTCGCTGGATTGGAATTAACCAGAACAGTCTTGTAGCCCTCCTGATGGAGTGCTTTGCAGGCTTGCGTGCCTGAATAATCAAACTCGCAACCCTGGCCGATTACAATAGGACCCGATCCGATGATGAGTATTTTGTGTAGGTCAGTGCGTTTGGGCATTAACTGGGAACGCAGGCATTCAGCCTGATATAAGCGCCATTAGACGCTAAACAGCCAAAGATTCTTTGACGCTGTGGGTCGAGGCATTATACATAGCGCTAGACGAAGGTAGAAGCCGGACCGTAAGGAGAGTCTATTCTTCATTTTCCATTTCTCATTTTCCATTTCTCATTGTTCATCGACTGAAAAACAAACCTGCCTTGCATTGTAAGCAAGACCGTCTCCAACGAGTGAAAGGACCTGCATCTCAAATGGCAAAATGAAACGACCTCTTCCCACGAGTCAGGCCTCGGCCGTGGTCGTTAGCGCCGATCGTGGCTCTTGCGATAGTCTTCGCCTTCCATTACTACCGCATTGCACATCTCGTGGAGACGACTCCGCAAGCGTGTCTCAATGCGCTCTTCCAGCGTTGTCATTTCCCGAATACGTTCAGAAGATCCTTTCTTGCTGAACGTTCGGCTGGCAATCTCAGGCTCCTGGGTGCTCTCGATGTGAGGCACGTCGAGATAGTTTGTAGTAAAAATCGTAAGCTTCTTATCGTTGTAGCGTTTGTTAATGATCTGGTACATCGTGTCGCGAACCCAGTCGGTGGGAATTGTGGCGCCCAGTTCGTCGAGCACTAAGACTTCAGCCTGGTAAACCGGCGCCAGCACTCGCAACTCAGACGTCTTCGATATTGGATTATACGAATCCTGAATCTGTTTAAGCAGAGAACCAAACTCGCAGAACAAACAGGAAACACCCTTGGCAATCAGTCCCTGCAAAATCGCCACCGCAAGATGGGTCTTTCCGACTCCGACCGAGCCAGTTAATAGAAGACCCCTTTCCACCGCCGGGTAATCGTTCACCAGGGTTTTCGCCTTCATGAGTGCCCAATGAAGCGACGAACCCGCGGGGGCACGGTAGTTTTCAAAGCTGCAGGCGGCATGACGACGCGGGACACGCGCTGCCTCCAGTAACCGATCACCGCGCCGCGGCTGGCATTCGTCGCATATCTTTGCCCCCTTACCGGGCACAATTCTTACGCCCGTCCCGAAGCAAGCGCTGCACACTTCCGTGGCTTGACCTTCCTCGAGGTTATTGACCGTTGGGCTAAGTTGTTTGCTGGAATTATCAGGAGGCATTAACTGTTGCGGATATCCAGGACTGCGAAAACTACGACTTCGATTCCATTCGCGTCGGATTATATCATCGGGAGAGAGGAACGCAACGAAGGCACTTCTTGCCCTATGTTAAATGTCTTCCATGGTCGGCGCCTGTCAGAACGGGGAGCGGTAGCGACCTGGTCTCAACTGGGGAAGGCTTCGGCCGGTTCGCTATGACAGAGTTCCGAGTTGCCGCGACCGGGTCGCTACCGCTCACGTTCTGACAGAGTTCGCAGATCAGACTGGGGCCCTATCTCTATGGTATATTTCGAGCCATTCATGCTTCCTCCTTTTAGAAACTTGATTTGATCTTAACAACGATGTCTTTGTTCCATTCATTGCTGACGAAACTTGGCATCCGGAGGATTGATAGTGAACGGCATCCTATCCGAGTTTTTCTTCTCGACGACGATCGACGCAGGCACAAGTGGTTTGCTGAACGCTTCAAAGGCGATTTTATCGACATGGCCCACAATGTGAGTCAGGCTCAGCAACTTTTGGGCGAGAATTCCTACGACGCAATCTTTCTGGATCATGACCTGCATCCCGAGCACTACAACTCCTTCGACCGGGATGATGAACGTACCGGCTACGCAATCGCTTCCTGGCTGGCGGCAAACCCCGACCTGCAACGCGCCTCGACCATACTCGTCCACACGAGGAATGCCGATGGCGCCATGCGTATGGTGGAAGAAATGCGGCGCTCCGGTCGCAGCGCCGAGTATGTTCCTTTCCCCTTTCTGGCGGAAAAAATCAGGCACTACTGGAAAAGATGACTGGAACGGGAAAAGGGCGACCGGGCCAGGCCTTTTGGACCTGGAATCCGCCTTTCCATTTACGATTCACGATTTACTATTTACGTGGTTTTTTGGTGGCCAGGGACGGGATCGAACCGCCGACGCCGGCCTTTTCAGGGCCGCCTACCGAATCGCCGAAGTGGTTTGAAATCAACAAAGGATATTGAGGATAAAGAGCTTATGCCATAAGCAATTTAGGATGGCTCAGGATGGTTTGGGCCGTTTTAGGGTCTTCGAGGTACGCGTATTGTACGGGCGCGGCGGGTTCGCTTTGGAAAGTCGGTGATAAAAGGAGTGCCGTAGCCGGAATGATCCCGTTGCGAGGACCACAATGAAAAACCTATTAAATAGAGTGGTCCATTTGTCAACGTTGCCTCTTTTCCTTAGTCTCGCTCACAACCTGAGTGTTTCATCTCGTGCGAGTGGTCAACTGATCGCCTCTTCGCCACTTCAAGAGCAGCTGATCGTCCGCTGAGAGATGACTCATTTCAATCCTTCAATCAAAACTGCATCATGAATCCATCGCCCCCGAATGAAGGCGAAGTTGGTTCCATCCGGCGACACCGCAAAGTGTGCGATTTCTTCGTTGCCCAAATCGCCGATGAGGCGCGGATTCTCTTCATCGAGCAATTGTTGCCAGAGGGAATTTCGGGAACCGTTGACAGTGATGTAGTAAAAACTTCTGTTGTCACTGGCCCAGGCGCTGACCCGGTCGACTCCTAAAGGACGCGATTTATCGTCTGCGAGCCGGAAGGTCTTTACCGTTCTTCCTTCCTCAACCGACATAATCGCAAGCTTGACTTGATCGGCCTCTTTAGCACGCGAAAAATAGGCAACTAACTTTCCGTCAGGTGAAAGGGCCGACGATGGAAGCGAGATTTGGCTCTCTTCGCCGCCGTCACTGGGAACGCGCCACAGATTTTGACGAAGCCCCGAAAAGAAATAAACCCACCTGCTGTCGGGCGTCACGAATTTTGGCTGGCCGCCCTCGCGTTTGGTGAGCTGAATCTGATTGCTGCCGTCCACGTTCATTCGCCAGACCTGGCTTGAGCCGCTGCGATTTGAATTGAAGAAGATGTAACGACCGTCAGGCGACATGCGCGGATAAATGTCGTGGAAAGAATTATTAGTAAGTTGCCGCTGCTCACCGCCGTCGCGATTGAT
>CAZVHN010000553.1:0-2983 GCA_964626895.1 uncultured Chloracidobacterium sp.
TGGCCGCGTGGTATGCGCGATTCGCGTACTACGGTAAAGAGATTTTCGAGCTTTCCCGGGAGCTCGCCGAAGAGTTTCTCCATACCGATGTGGATGCAATTCTCGCCGGAGACATCGTGCTGCCGTTGCCCGTCATTTACCTGCACTGGGGTGCTCAGGCGGAGCTGCGGCTTCCGGACGGTTCTCCAGAGGGTGCCTATGTGCAGGAGGTCAAGCCGGGCCAGGTCGAGGTCAATGTCTGCCTCGCGCAACCGGATTTCGCGCCCCACCGCCATGCTTGGCTCGAGGAACGCGGCAGCGGCATGAGTCTAACCCTCGTATTGGGCCGCACGGAGATGCCGATCGAGGACGTAATCGCTCAATCGATAGATTTCTCCAAGCTCGACACCGCACCGGAGACCGCTCGGGCCGATGACGAAAGCGACCGGCATTACATCGAGCGCAACGTGCAGCTCATCAGTGGGCAACGCGAGGTAGCGTCGCAGATCCTGCGTATCGTCGCCAACGCGCTCATCTATATTGACCAAGCCGGCGGGCAGGGCAGGACGCGATGGCCGGATGATGCCCCGAAAGGCATGCTGGCCAAGCTCGAAGGTACAGCGAAGGGTTCAAAGCAGGAGAAAAAACTGCTCTCGCAGCTATCTTCAATGGGCTATGCGCCCGTGCGCCTTTTCGGCGAGGAAGTTGGCCAGCGGCCGCCGCTTGAAGGCACAAGTGCCGCGGGCCACACTATTACCGCACACTGGCGGCGCGGCCACTGGCGGCGACAGGCATTCGGGCCCGGACGCACCGAGCGAAAGCTCATCCGGATTCGTCCGGTATGGGTCGGCGCGGGTCCAGCCGGCAGCGCAGAAGGAGCGCCTGGTCGTGCCTATCAGGTGGATACCGCTGAAGAAGAGCGGAAAGTGGATTGAACCGCCTGTGTGTGTTGGACACATTTTGCGTATTGCGGCCCATACAAGTTCCCCTTGTGGGACTAAGAATCCGAAAAGATGCGTCGTCCGCGTTAGTTCGTCGCTCGGCTTAGTGGTCTGTCCCCCAAAGGTTCTCGCAGGCGATCGAGAACGTACAGCGCGACGATCTGCTACCGCTCGACCTGGCAGCATTCGTGATCGAGCGTGAGCAGGCGGGCGACTCCCGCGCTGACATCGCCCGCCGCCTGGGAAAGCCTCCCTCCTTGATCACCGGGGTAGCCGAGTTGGCCCAAGCCTCTGCCCTGATCCGCAAGCTGCATGACGAGGGCCGTTGCCGCGATGTACGGGCGCTGTACTTGCTGGTCCGCACCCACCGCGAACAAGTTCACGCGGTCTAAGATTTGCTTGTCGGCAATGCCGCGGTCACGCGCCAGCAGGTGGAGACAGTTGCTGCCGGTCATGGCGTGGTACGTGCAAAAACTTCAGCTAGTCAAAGCCCCGCAACCGCACCGGTTCAACAAACGAAAGCGCGCCGGCCAAAAAATCAATTTCCAGGGCTTGCTGGCCGATCTTGGCATGCAGCGCCTTCACATCCGGTGCCGGAGTACGCTTGTCGGGCGCTGTGGCAAAGACTTCGACGGGGCGCTGCAACAGCTCGTCCTTCCATTGCGTGATCTGGCTCGGGTGCACATCAAAGCGCTGCGCCAACTGCGCCAGCGTCTGTTCACCCTTGAGCGCGCTCAGCGCCACTTTCGCCTTGAAGGCCGCTGCGTGGTTGCGGCGGGGTCGTTTCATCAGTCTTGCTCCTTTTCATGCGGCTCTCGCCGTCGATTAGAGCAGAAACTTCACTTATCCGGCTGTCCGATTTCTTGGGACCACTTCTCCAATGCGAAATAGCTCGGCTTCAATGCCTCGTATTCGCTAGATCAATAGTTGGTGGAAGTCATTTTTCTCGGAAGAGAAATGCGCCTTCCTATGGCAATTGAGGCAAAGTGCCGCCACATTGTCGGGAATGTCTGGTCCATCGTCTGCAAGACGTAGCATGTGGTGAACTTCCAAGAACGGCTGTCGTAGGTCGTTCAAAAATGGCGCAGGCTCCCCACAGCCTTCGCAGTTGCCCGCGGCGCTCATAAGGGCATAACTATGCCCTTGCTCAGTCCTCCATCGGTAAGTTGAGACTGTGCATCGCTCTTTCTTCGAAGACAGATCGTCAGCCACCAACTGCTTACGCAGCGTCTGCGAGTCTGGCACCCTGGCCTCCCTTACTTGCACGCTGGTATTCACCTCCAACGGCAAACGGGGTCATTTCGCGGAAGACTTACTTTCTTGCGCGAATTTGCTCATAAAACGGAATCCCTTTGACGATTTCCCCCGCCACATTGAATGTCTTGAACAGACACTCGTGAAGCGCCAAAGATTTGACTCTAGCCGACAAAGGTGCAACGTCCCCCGTTAACCCAAGCGCAGCAAGCTCTTGGGGCGTGACATTCGGTACCTTATGAATGAACCAGCTCAACAGTGGTTCCCTATAGTCAGTTCCACCAGTTTTGAAGTGCCGGAGGTATTGCGACGCAAGAATTACTCCTACCCCGAACTCCCTTCCCTGCAAGAGAATCTTCCTCAGTACATCAAATTCATATCGCATGATGTTGTCGGCTTCATCAACTAGCAGAAATGAGTCCACGACCCTAAGCTTGCTGCCCTCCTCGCCAACGTAAGGGCGTTTTGGGATACGCAACATATGCTCGTAAAACAAGTTGAGCATGATTGCCACAAGCATGTTTTTGGTGCGGTCATCTTGTCCCAGGGCGTCCAATGAAACCACTACGATTCCGTCAAGAAAGATGTCAAAGCTAGTAACGTTGGTGGGCTGCGGGGAGAACATTTCCATGTCCACGAGGTCGTCAATGATCGCCGATACCGAGTCCGCTTTGCTCCCTAGAATATTCTGGTAATTCTGATGGACATCATAAATATTTGGCGACCGGTGCTGCAATTCACATTCGTCGTAGGCGCGACGCACCGCCCTCTTAAGCAGCGACCGTTGCACAGGTCCTACTCCGGAAAAG
>CAZVHN010000554.1:0-3552 GCA_964626895.1 uncultured Chloracidobacterium sp.
AGAGAGCTTCGCGAAGCCTTCGCACAGATTCAGAGAGACCTTCGCGAGCAATATTTGGTGGCCTATTCCCCGCTCAACAAGGCCCGTGACGGCTCCTACCGGCGTATCCAGATCGAGATCACTAATCCCGAACTGCGTAAGCAGTTGAAGCTCAACTACCGGCCCGGGTACTTCGCGAAAACAGCGGGAGCCGGGGCCCCATCGAAAAAATAGACTTTCCCGGGCAAAACCCTCCTTTTTAGGCCCATTTCTGCGGAGCTATTTCCATGACAAGCTTTGGCCAACCCTGTTATACTCGCGGGGCAGCGGGAGTTGCGGCTTCGTATTTGCCGTAACCAGGGTCGCGTGCTGGGAAAGCCGGTCGCCCTCACCCTGTCCTCAAGCCACACTTGTTCGATTTTCGGACCTTTAGTCGGGACTGACCCGCCGCGCGCTCTCGCCGCCCCCTCAACGGGCAACGCCTCAACATGACCAAATTTTCCTTAGAACCACGCCGCATACTGATTGTTGACGATAATCAGAAAGTACTCGATCTGCTTGTTGAGCTGCTCGAGCTTGAAGGTTACGAAGTGAGCGCGGCCCGCGATGGCGTTAGTGCTCTGGATCTCGTGGCGTCTTGCGAGCCAGATCTGGTTGTTAGCGACGTGGTAATGCCGGTGCTCGATGGCATCGAGCTTTGCCGGCGCATAAAGCAAAACGTCCGAACCGCAAATATCCCTGTCCTGCTCATAAGTGGAAGCCGGCAGACGTCAGACGACAGCATTGAAGGGTTGACCGCCGGCGCGGACGACTACCTTGATGTTCCGTTTCGACATGAAGCGCTTCTGGTTAAAGTTGCCAGACTCACTGAACGTCACCGTGTAGAGAAACATTATCGGGAGATCGTCGAGCAGGCAGCAGACATGATCTACACGCGGACGATGGATGGCTACATTACGAGTATCAATGCCGCTGGAGGCCAGTTCTTTAACCGGCCGGTTTCCGAACTCATCGGCATCCACCTCAGCGAATTAATCGGTCCTGAAGCTGCAGCCAGGGACATTGAAAAGACCAGAAGAGTTCACTCTGATTCGCCCACGCGTTCCCTGTATTGCTTAAAGGCCGAGCAGGGCGAGACGCGTTATCTGGAAGGCATAATCAGTGTAGAGCACGACCGTCGAGGGCAGCCGACCAGGGTTCGTGGTGTCGTTCGCGACATTACCGAACAGAAGGTTGCCGAGGAGGCCCTGCGCGAAAATGAAGAGCGGTATCGCGAGCTTTTTGAAAATGCCAATGACATCATTTATACGCACGACCTTTCTGGAAACTTCACCTCTCTAAATAGAAGCGGCGAACAAATCATTGGTTATAGCTGGGCAGAAGCCGCCAGAATGAACATTGCCGATGTTGTCGCACCTGAAGATCTGGATCTGGCCCGTCAGGCGATTGCCAATAAGGCGAGTGGCAAAGCGGCCACGGTCTACGAATTAAACATCATTGCAAAAAATGGTCGCAGGGTGCGTCTGGAAGTCAGCACACGGGTAATTCAACGGGGAGGGAAAGCCGTTGGGATCCAGGGAATTGGTCGCGATCTAACAGAACGTGAATTGTCTGATGACGCCCTGCGTGAAAGCCAGGCCTTTTTCAATAGTTTCATGGACAACAGTCCGGCCATCGCTTTCATGAAGGACGAGGAAGGCCGCTACGTATACGTTAACAAGCCGTTTGAGGATCTGTTTGGACAGAAACTGCGCTTCCTCCGCGGAGGCACCAGCTTTGATTGGCTGCCGCCCGACACTGCTCAGAAGACTCACGAACATGACTTGCAGGTCCTTTTGACGGGCGAACCACAGGAGATTGTGGAAACTGTGCCCATGCAGGACGGCTCGCCGCATCACTGGTTGGTGTTCAAGTTTCCCATTACCGATGTTGCCGGGAAGAGGTTTGTCGGCGGCGTTGGGGTCGACATCACCGAACGGCGCCGTGCCGAAGAAGCTCTAACGCATCAGGCCCAGCGGGAAGAGATGACCCACAGAATCTCTCAGGCTGTGCGCTGTTCCCTGGATAGCTCCGAGATCTTCCAGACAGCGGTTCGCGAGTTGGGATCCTACTTGAATGTGGATCGTTGCTCCCTCTTCATGAAGGACGAAGGAGCTAAACACGCGATGAATGTGGCCGAATATCACGCCGACGGTGTTGAGCCGGCCGCCACCGATTTTGACCTGGCAGACTTGAAGAGCCTGGCCGAGTCGCTGTATCAGCACGGCGTGCTGGTATTCAATGACGCATCCCGCGACGAGCGGATAAAGGAAGTTTACGAGCGCATTCTTAGCAAGGCTAGCGTGCGCTCGATCATGTACGTGGCGATCAGAGTCGGCGACGACTTGCCGGCAGCGTTCGCGCTCTCGACCACCCGGGAGATGCGGAATTGGAGCGAGTCGGATATTACGCTGGTCAAGGCAGTCGCGGATCAGACCGGGATTGCTATTCGTCAGGCAAAGCTTTATCAAAAGGCGGAGGCCACCTCGATTCGCGAAGCTCTCGTCAACCGTCTGTCCATCGCAATTCGTGCTTCGCTCAGCCTTCCGGAAGTCTTGAGTACGGCAACCAGAGAATTGGGTGGCGCGCTGTCCGCTTCGCGCGTACACCTTCGTCTGTACAACCCTGAGAATCCAGTTTCGCGGGCAGAGCATGAGTTTGTGGCACCCGGATGTGCTGGCGTCCACCAAGATGCCAGTTACGACGATCCAGTGGGCCGCTATCTATTGGGAACGTTACAGCCCCTGGTAATCGACGATGCATTAAACTACTCGGAAGGACCTGCCGAGCTTAGTGCCTTTGTTCGTGCGCACGCCCAGAAGGTCAATATTCGTTCCCAGATCGACTATCCCGTGATCGTCAAGGGCCAGTTCCGCGGGGTTATCTGCATCCATCAGACAGATCGCAAACGGTACTGGACCGAAGATGAATTGGCGCTGGTTGAAGCGGTGGCGGTACGGCTAGCCATCGGGATATCTCAAGCAGAATTGTTTGAAATGGTAACCCGGGCCAAGCAGGAGTGGGAAACGACATTTGACGCCATGTCCGATGGCATATTCATTTTTGACAAGTCCGGACAATTGAAACGGGTAAACCGAGCCGGCGCCGCCATGGAACACTCGCATCCGCGCGCGTTGCTGGGTCGCAAGTGTTGCGACATCCTGCGCACAAGCGCCGAGGACGCAACCTGTGCTGTCGAGAAGGCTCTGGAAGACAAAGAAAGTGTAACGATCGAGATTACACCGGCAGGTGGTAACCGTCCGCTGCTTGTTTCCATTGAGCCGGTTCAGGACAAGGACAACAATACAACGGCTGTGGTTTGCACGGCCCGAGATCTTTCCGAATTGCGCAAAGTCGAGGCTGTAGCGCGCGAGCATCAATCGTTGCTGACTCACATTCTGGAAAGCGCGCGGGAGTCGATATATGCGGTTGATTCCGAGGGGCGGTTTAAGTGGTGCAATAGCGCGACGCTGATCGGGCTGGGTTATAAGCGTGAAGAGTTTATCGGCCGCAGACTTCTCGACATGATCTACG
>CAZVHN010000555.1:0-2379 GCA_964626895.1 uncultured Chloracidobacterium sp.
AGCCGCAGGTTCGCTGTGACGGGTAGCTCAAACAGGTTGTTGCGAAGCAGTCGAGTCGAAAAAAATAATACTTCGAGAGTTTCGATCTCGCCGGTTTTAGGGTTAAGCCTGGCGATGACCTCGTCGCCTAGTTCCTCAGACTCCTGTTCCGCATAGGGAGGTCTCTTGTTGATGTAAAGGATGTCTCCCTCGCGGTCATACTGGAAAGTTAGTTTCGCTTCCATTCTTCGTCTCCTCCCGCGATTCGCCTCGTCACGTAGGCTGTCGCGATCCAGTTCCGGTTCTGCGGTTTGTCCTCACTGATAACGACCACTACCAGGTGCTTGCCCTTCAGCAAATCATCATACCACTTTGCGAACAGGCGCGCATTCCCAAATCGCTTCTTCTGCGAACCTGATCCGGGTCTGCCAGGGTGCCCGCGATTCGATCTTTATGAGCCGGGAGAAGCTCGGGGTGGTGTTCCGCGATGTGCTGCTCCCGTTCATCGGAAAGCTCGACTTCGTCACCCAGATATGGACACGGGAACTTTGTCATCGCTCCTACTCTACCGCTGCATTGTCAGCAGCTGTTCGGTCCACCCCGTCCTTCAGGCTCTCTTCGCTACGGCAATCTCTTCGCGCGTCAGACGGTAGACGGCGATTTCCAGGGTTGGGTTCATTTCTGGAAAAGACTCTCTTGAAACTTCTTCACCGTGAGCAATATGCCCCATGCGGCGGATGATTTCACCCAAGGTTCCGGTTCAGGGCGCGGGAGCGATAGTTTCACGTTTTCGCAATTGCGAAAACATGGCAAAGGTAGAAGTCGGGGGAATCGTGGCCGGCGGACGGCGCCGGCAGTTCGTCGCGGCTCAGAGACAGTGCGCGGGCGCTTGAGGTCTAAGGATTATCAAGATTGCAATGTCTGACCCCGTAGCGTCGTCAAGACACGGAATCGACCCGGTTGTCCGGTGTCCAGACAAACGTGCGGCGAGCGCCGGTCACGGTGTTGCCGTTGGCGTCGGCGGTGTAAGTCTTGCCGTCGGAGGTGGCAGTGACGAAGGAATGGTCGGCGGAGCGGGTGAGGAGACGCGGCTGCTTATTTCAGCCAGTCAAGCTAGTCAACGACGGCCCGTTGGACTTCGCGGCGGTCGGCAATTTCCCAGAAGGCTTCTGGGAAATCTGCGGGACGCGCTCTTTCCCACCCCGGAACTCTGCCGGATTTGAGTGGAGCGTTCGCCACAATTGAGTCAATAGGCAGGCCTGGCCCCGATCACCGACTAGGAAGGCTGTCCGTCAAATATCGGTAGGCTTGTAAACAGTGACACTCGATACGTGATCAAAATCATCGTCGCGGCTTGCCAGGCAATCGATGCCGTGCTCATTCATCGTGGCAAGAATCAGAGAATCATTTGTCAGAAGTCCGTGGCTGGCACGGACTGTTTGCGCTCTTTGGAGGCGTGATTGATCAGAACCGGTGATTAGAATATTGAGACCGAAAATTCTCGCCGTCAGAGTCCAATATTCGGTCAGCTTTGCAACGTCTCTCCATTTCCCCTTAAGCGCCGATGCATTGCCTTTTGTGATGATACCTTTAGCGACTGCCTCAGCCAACATCAGCCTGTGGGTTACTTCGTTTATCACGTCGAGCGTCGTGATTCCGCAGACTTCCTCGGTTGAACAGCGCCGCAACAGTTGATGGCACTCCTTAGAGTGTCCGGCGAAGGCGTAAATAAAAACGTTTGCGTCTAAGAAAACGTCGGTCCCGGCGGGAAGATTAGGAAGCCGGTCAACGGGCACGCTAAATGTCCTCGATCTCGGCTTCTTGAGCAGCCCATATCCACGTTTCCTTATCCACCTTAAAGCTCGGACCAGGCAAGCTCAGGATTTCCAAGGCTCTGGAGATGCGGTCTTCTCGACCTTCGGGCGTAAAATGCTTAGCCTTGAGTTCAAGCAGCTTGTCCTTGGTGGTATCTTTTGAAGCAGGTTTAGCCATGTTCGTTATCCTACGCCATTCGGGTATCTGCTTCAAATAGAAATTTACCGTTCTCTCCGCGTCCTCCGCGTCTCAGCCTTGAAAGTTGTGGCTGATCAGCCTGAGGCTGATCAGCGGTGAGATTATCCTGCTACCGCCGGCGGTGCAACGAATCGATTCTCACATTTTCGGGATTCGGGGAACGTCGGAGTGTCTAGGTCTTGGCTCGTTTTTACGTTTTGAGAATTCTCAAAATGTAAGATTATCAAGATTGCAATGTCTGACCCCGAGCTTTGATCTCGCCCAGTTGCTCCGCGGCCTCGCGCACCGGCACCGCGACTCTCACGATGTCGCAGCCCGCGGCTTCCAAAGCCCAAATCTGGTCCAGGGTGGCGCGCGCGTCGCGCGTGTCGGTCTTGGTCATGGATT
>CAZVHN010000556.1:0-4582 GCA_964626895.1 uncultured Chloracidobacterium sp.
GGATTCGAACCCGGACTTTCGGTTTTGGAGACCGACGTGCTAACCGTTGACACTATACCCCTCCAGATATTGCCGATTGCCAATTTCCGATTCGTGATTTCCCGCTGCCGAGACGCAAATCGGCAATCGGCAATTGGCAATCAGCAATCAGCAATCGGCAATACTGAAGAATTAGCAATCGGAAATAGGATGGATTATGCCGCGCGATAACATTGTGCTCCAGTGTAGTGAATGCAAGAGTCGCAACTACGTAACGACTAAGAATAAGAAGACCACGCCCGATCGGCTGGAGTTTTCCAAGTTTTGTCGACGTTGCCGCAAGCACACAGGTCATAAGGAAACTAAGTGAGGTGAGACACGGAGAAGGGGTGACGCGGAGACGCGGCGAAATTGTTTATCTCCGTGTCTCCCCGTCTCCCCATCCCCGCGTCTTATGTGACGGAGGGGTATAGTGTCAACGGTTAGCACGTCGGTCTCCAAAACCGAAAGTCCGGGTTCGAATCCTGGTACCCCTGCCAGCATAGTGCAAAAGGGACTGTCGAGTGTCGAAGAAAGTACGGCGACATCATGGCTGATATAGAAAACCCACAAGCGCCACTTCCACCGCGCACTGCTCGCTTTGGCGAAGGCCAAGAGGGCCGCGGGGCGCGCCGAGAGCGCGGCCTGAGTGGACCGAGTACGAGCGCTTTCGGCCGGCTGGCCCAGTTTTGGCGCGACGTGAAAGCCGAGATGAAGCGTGTGTCGTGGCCCTCAGCGAAAGAAGTAAAGAACACCACCATCATAACGCTGATCGCCGTAATTTTTTTCGCTGTCTACTTATTCGCGGTGGATCGCATTTGGACATTCTTACTGACCCAGCTTAATCAATTACTAAACTGGATGACGGGGGCTTGAGGCCAAGGACTTATCTGATGCAGCAGTGGTTCATACTTCACACCTATTCGGGACACGAGAAAAAGGTTCGAGACAGTCTGAAGGCCCGTATTCGGGACACTGATCTCCAGAACGAGATTGCCGAGGTCCTGGTGCCCACGGAAACAGTGGTTGAGATGCGCGGCAACAAGCGAATTGAATCAACGCGCATGTTCTATCCCGGTTATGTGCTGGTTCAGATCGAATGCGACGAACGTGGGCACATTCCTGATAACGTCTTCCACATGATTAAGTCGACACCAAAGGTCACCGGCTTTGTGGGCGGGCACAATCCCACACCCTTGACGCCTCAGGAAGTCGATCAAATTGTTCACAACGTCACTGAAGCAGCGGAGAAGCCGAAGCCGAAGTTCTCCTATGCGGCAGGTGAAACAGTGCGAATCAAGTCAGGTCCGTTTCAGAGCTTTACCGGCAAGGTAGAAGAGGTCAACGAAGACAAGTCGACATTAAAGGTTACGGTGACGATTTTCGGACGATCAACTCCGGTGGAGTTGAACTTTCTCGATGTCGAGAAAGTGACGTTTGCAGAAGAGGAATAAGGGATTTCCAGTTGGCGATTGCCGATTGCCAATTTTCATCGCTGCGCTGAATCGAACCCGGAACAGAGCTTTGAATCAGCAATCGGCAATTGCAGATTGGAGATAAGAAGATGGCTAAAAAAATCACAGGATATATCAAGTTGCAGGTGCCGGCCGGCAAGGCGAATCCGGCGCCGCCGATCGGACCGGCCCTCGGCCAGCACGGCGTGAACATCATGGAATTCTGCAAGGCCTTCAATGCCAAGACCGCGCAGCTGGACCCTGATCTGAAGATCCCGGTGGTGATTACCGTCTATGCTGATCGTTCGTTCGCGTTTGAGACAAAGACACCTCCAGCTGCGGACCTTCTGAAAAAGGCTGCCGGCCTGCCAAAGGGATCCGGGAATCCGAAGCGCGACAAAGTGGGTAAAATCTCCAGGGCCAAGATTGAAGAGATTGCAAGAACCAAGATGCCGGATCTGAACACAACCAGTCTGGAATCTGCGATTAGGACGATTGAGGGAACGGCTCGGCAAATGGGGCTGACAGTAGAATAGATTTTTGATTTGCGATTGCCGATTGAAACGGCATCGTGGATTGGGCAATCAAGTTAGAGGGAGGGATATTCGGCGGTTTTGCGCGCTAATCGCAAATCAAAAATCACCAATCGAAAATCCCGCATGTACCTCGGAGATAGAAAATGAAAAAACACGGAAAGAAATACAAGGCGGCGCTGGACAAGATCGAGACCGGCCGCAAATACAATCTGGAAGAGGCAGTCGTAAAGATAAAAGAGATTGCCTTCGCTAAATTTGACGAGACAGTTGAGTTAACAATGTGGCTGGGGGTCGATCCCCGCAAAGCCGACCAGCTGGTGCGTGGGACACTCGTACTCCCGCACGGACTCGGCAAATCGAAGAAAGTTCTCGTCATCGCCCAGGGTGAAAAAATCAAGGAGGCCGAAGAGGCCGGAGCGGACTTCGTGGGCGGCGAAGACATGGTCAACAAGATTAAGGAAGGCTGGCTGGGTTTCGACGCCGTCGTCGCCACTCCTGACATGATGCGTCTGGTAGGCGGCCTCGGAAAAGTTCTGGGCCCACGAGGTTTAATGCCGAACCCGAAAACAGGCACTGTTACTTTCGATGTCAAAACGGCCGTCAAAGAAACTAAGGCGGGAAAAGTCGAATACCGCGTTGATAAGACTGGAGTAATTCACGTCGGAGTCGGCAAGGTTTCCTTTGATGCCGACAAGATACACGACAACGCTAAAGCCCTGCTGGAAGCGGTGGTTAAGGCGAAGCCGTCAACTGCGAAAGGTAAATACGTTAAGAAGGTTAACCTGGCGGCTACGATGAGCCCCGGGGTTTTGCTCGACGAAGCGGCATACGTCAAATGAAAGTGAGGAGCTCATGAAAACTAAAGCACGAAAACAGAAGGACCTGGAAGCCCTCACAGAGCAGTTCAAAAAGGCGAAGGCGGCGATGCTGGTCGGGTTCCAGGGGATGACGGTAGCCAAGGATCAGGAGCTGCGCAATCAACTGCGCGAGGCTGGCGTCTCTTACGGGGTTGTGAAGAACACGCTGGCTCGCAAGGCTGCTGAGGGCACGCCGCTTGAACAGGCTACGGATCAGTTCAAGGGTGTCACGGCGGTTGCTTTGAGCACGGAGGGTCCCGTGAATCTATCGAAAGCGATCGCGAAGTTTACCAAGGCCAATCCCGAGATCTTTAAGTTCAAGGCGGGCGTGGTTGAGGGCAGGGTGGTCGCGCTCAAAGATGTCGAAGCCATCGCGAGCTTGCCGTCAAAGGAAGAGTTGATTTCCAAGGTTATGTTCTTGCTGAACTGCCAGGCCCAGCGACTTGTCACAGTGTTGTCTGCTGTGCCGCGCAACCTGGCGATCGTAGTCAAGCAGATCGGTGAACAGAAGGGCGGGGAAGCCGCCCAGTAGAAGTCCCCAAATGACGATTTGAGTGCCCGGCGGGCTGGTTGATCTCAGATCTGAAATCGGAGATTTGAAATTTGAAAATAAGCACAGGGCCGGACGCGGACAACGAGCGTGGCGAGAGTCAGATCGTCATTGCTGCTCGGACGTCTCTCAAAGATGGATGCAACATCTTCGGAAAACGTCCCGTGGGTTCTCCTGCCAAGAAAAACAAGAAACAGCAAACAAGGACCCTTTTGAGGAGGATAGAAAGCAATCATGGCAGCAACACGTGAAGACGTAATTGAGTATCTGAAGAGTATGACGCTTCTGGAAGCTTCCCAGCTCGTGAAAGAGTTGGAAGAGACATTTGGCGTCTCGGCCGCTGCGGCGGCTGTAGCTGCCCCGGCGGCGGGCGCTGCTTCGGGTGGTGAGGCAGCCGCCGCGGCCGAAGAGAAGACCGAGTTTGATGTGATCCTGCAAGCCGTTGGCGGCAACAAGATCAACGTCATCAAGGTTGTTCGGGAAGTGACCGCGCTAGGTCTGAAGGAAGCAAAGGATCTCGTCGAGGCGGCGCCAAAAGCTGTGAAGGAAGGCGTTTCCAAAGAAGAAGCCGAGACCGTCCGGCAGAAGCTGGCCGACGCCGGCGCGACCGTAGAAGTTAAATAGGTGTCAGACATCGGTGGCCAGGTGTAGGAGCAGGCAACGACTGAACCTGGTGCCGAATCTATTCACTGTTTTTTTCGTTGGCTTGACACTCACAGTGTTAGTGGGTAAGTTAAGGGAGTATTGAGGGCGCTGGCGTTACTCCCAAAAAAATTGACGACAAAACAGCCGCTTTTTGGTGATTAAGCGGTCGGGGCATTGTGCGCCCTGACCGCGCTTTGGCGTCTCACATGACATTTTCGATTGCCGATTGCCAATTGCCGATTTGAATAATCGCCGGGCCTTAGATCGGAAAATCGGAAATTGGCAATTGGCAATTCTTGAGGAATCTCTCATGTCTGTAAATCTGCTTGAAACAGTCAATACCGGATTGGGACGGCGCACAAGTCAGGCGCCCGAACGTTTAGACTTTTCCAAAATCAAAACGGCAGTACGGATTCCGAATCTGATCGAGATTCAGCGGGAGTCTTATAACCGCTTTCTGCAGATGGATTTCTTGCCCGAGGAGCGTGAAAACACCGGTCTGCAGGCCGTCTTTCAGTCGGT
>CAZVHN010000557.1:0-2465 GCA_964626895.1 uncultured Chloracidobacterium sp.
TGAGGATATTCGGCAGCTTGTCGAGAAGAAGCTGGAACAGATGCTCGCTCGCAATCCACAGCGAATGGATTACTACAGGAAGTATTCGGAAATTATCGCCGACTACAACCGCGACAAAGACCGCGTCACAATCGAGGAAACCTTCGCCAGGCTGGTTGACCTGGTACATGGAATGGATGCAGAAGACCGTCGCGCCGCCGAGGAAGGTTTGAGCGAAGACGAATACGCGCTGTTTTGTTTGTTACAGAAGGACAACATTAGCAAGGCCGATCGTGAAAAGGTAAAGCTGGCGAGCCGCACTCTGTACGCTGGACTGTGCACGCTGATTGAGCAACGCGAACGTTGGACTGAGAAAGAACAAACGCAAGCGGAGGTCGAGGTGCTCATCCTGGATAGTTTGTTTGAAAGTCTGCCCACGCCCCCATTCAGCGTCGAAGACAAGGAGTCAGTGGCGAAGCTGGTGTATCAGCACGTCTGGCAGCAGTCTGCGAGTGGACACTTTGCCGCAGCACTATAGGGAACGGGTTATTAAGGGTCATCTCCAAATGGCGAGGCGTAGCCTCAATGAAAATGGGAGCGTCGGAAAGCCAGAGGCTTTCCGCAAGGGAGGCGGCGGAGCCGTGATGGAATGTCGAATTTCGGATTGCGGATTTCGAAATTAAAAGCAAAAGCGGCGTTGATTACTTCTTCAGTGCCTTCGGACGGAATCCGATCAGTTTGGGCTTTGATGTTGTTGGAGTCATGAGCTGGCGAATGACATCAAGAACGATCTTGAACTGGCGATCGTATTTCTTTTCTAATTCGTCGAGTTTGTGAGCAAACTCGAAGTCTGACGCGAGTATTTGGCGAAGTCGGACAAAAGCACGCATGATCTCAATGTTTACTTGAATAGCGCGCGGACTTCGCAGAACACTTGAAAGCATTAAGATCCCGTGTTCACTAAAAGCATAGGGCAGTGCACGTCTGGCACCACCCCAGCTTGAAGTCACAATTTGTGACTTCAAGTTCTGAAACTCCTCCGCCGTCAACTGAAACGTGAAATCGCTCGGAAACCTGTCGCTATTTCGCTTGACTGCCTGGTTTAAGACCTTCACCGACACGCCGTAGAGATCGGCCAGATCAGAACTCAGCATGACTTTTGTCCCGCGGAGAAAAACGATGCGCTGCTCGATTCGATCGGCAGGGATCACGAGGCTCGAAGTATTCATGTGAGGCTGTTCCTTCGATCGGAGTTAGAAAATAGAGCTGAGTGCATACTGCGCCGATCTTGGAGAAATGGGAAGCCCACCTTATTTGCGGTAGAAGACGGAAGCAAGAGGGTAAGGGGGAAACGAGGAAGGGGAAAGATTTCGGATTGCGGATTTCGAAATTGAAAGCAAAGGCCGCGGATCTACAGATCTGTTTGCTGCTTAACGCCAGGGTCAATCTAAGGACAAGTCGTAGAGTGCTACAACGGGATGTTGCCGTGCTTTCGGGGAGGATTGGTGTCACGCTTATTTTCCAGGAGCGAGAGTGCTCGGATCAGCTTGGGCCTGGTTTGGGCGGGTTCGATAACTTCGTCAACGAAACCTCGTTCGGCGGCGACGTAGGGGTTGGCAAACTTCTCTTCAAGTTCAAGAATGCGTGCCCGTCGCGCTGCTTCCTTGTCTTTAGCCTCATTCAATTCTCGCCGATAGAGCACGCCCACGGCGCCTTCGGGCCCCATTACGGCAATCTCCGCCGTAGGCCAGGCAAAATTCACGTCGGTGCGAATGTGTTTTGAGGCCATCACGCAATAGGCCCCACCGTATGCCTTGCGAGTTATCACAGTCACTTTCGGAACGGTGGCTTCCGCAAACGCATATAGCAACTTTGCGCCATGTCTGATGATCCCGCCATGCTCCTGTGAGACTCCCGGCAAAAACCCGGGCACATCTTCAAACGTCACGAGCGGAATGTTGAAACAGTCGCAGAAGCGTACAAACCGCGCCGCTTTGACGGAGGCATCGATATCGAGCACGCCAGCCAAGTACGCGGGTTGATTCGCAACAATCCCGACGGAGCGGCCATCCAATCGGGCAAACCCTACGCAGATGTTCGGCGCGTAGTGCTGCTGCACTTCGAAAAAGTAGCCGTCATCAACGATCAGATTGATGACGCCGCGAATGTCATATGGCTGGTTTGAGGCCTCCGGAACGATCGTATTGAGTCTCGTTTCGGTTCGCTCCGGAGAGTCAGTGGAGTTTACCGCCGGTGCATCCTCAAGATTGTTTGAAGGAATGAATGAAAGCAGCTCGCGGACCATCCGCAGCGCATGCTCGTCTGAATCTGCGGCGAAATGCGCGACGCCGGAAACACGATTGTGGGTCATCGCGCCCCCCAGTTCTTCCTTGGTTACGTCCTCATGAGTGACCGCCTTGATTACGTCCGGTCCGGTAATGAACATGTAGGACGTATCTTTGACCATTATGTTGAAGTCGGTGATC
>CAZVHN010000558.1:0-2741 GCA_964626895.1 uncultured Chloracidobacterium sp.
GGTTGCTTTATGACGCCTGATACAAAAAAGGACAACTACACACATCCGCCGCAGGTAAAGGAAGAGATCGCCAAACTTGTGGGTGACTACTCTGTGGACGTTAAAGGCTTCCGCACGGAGAAGAAAGACTGGCTCAAGGACGAAATCTACGACATGAGCCGAAAGCATTTCGAGGTTGTCCGACATTTGTTGAAAGAGCCCGATTGGGATTATCTCCAGTTTGTTGAGATCGGGCTTGATCGGCTGCAACACGGCTTCTGGAAGTACCACGATCCCCAGCACGTTCTACACGAGCCGGGCAATCCTTACGAAGAAGTAATCAACGACTACTATCTCTACCTCGATGACGAGATCGGCAGGATCTTCGACTTGCTGACCGAAGACACAGCTATCCTGGTCATGTCCGATCACGGTTCGCAGCGACTCGACGGTGGCTTCTGTGTTAATGAATGGTTGATCAGGGAAGGGCTGCTGGTGCTCAATGAATATCCGAAAGAGATCACGCCCTTCAGCAATCTGAGCGTTGACTGGGAGAAGACCAGGGTATGGAGTGAAGGCGGGTATTACGCCCGCGTCTTCTTCAACGTCAAGGGACGCGAACCGAATGGCGTGATTGAAAAGGCCGATTACGAAAAATTCCGCGACGAGATTAAGGCGAAGTTCGAAGCCCTGGTTGATGATAAGGGCCAACCACTCAATTCCCTCGTTTTCAGACCAGATGAAATTTACAGAACGGTGCGCAACGTGGCTCCCGATCTGATTGTCCACTTCGGTGGTCTCTACTGGCGCTCGATAGGTGGTGTTGGCTACCCGGGCCTGCACATTCAGGAGAACGACACGGGCCCGGATGATTGCAACCACGCCCAGCATGGCAGCTTTATTTTGGCGGCTTCAAATAGTCCCCTTCGTGGCGAGGTAGAAGGCGCGCACATTATGGACATGTCCCCGACGCTTTTGGAGTTGTGCGGTTATGACATCCCAACCTCAATGCAGGGGAAGTCTTTGCTAGCGGGCAAGTCGTTGAGCACGATGTCGGATAACGGACTCTCCGTGGATCAGGAAGCGATTATTCGCGACCGGCTCAGTGGGCTCGGGTACATTTCTTGATCACCCCACCGCCCAGGTAACTGATCGACCTTCAAACGAGTAATCCCCGCAGGTAAGTATGGCCCAAGAACTTCCCTCCTCTTCCGGTGCAGCAAGAAAGATCTTGAAGGCCGCCATCTGGTTTGGCCTTCTCTCCGGCCTGGTCGAGGGCGTGGGTTTCATTGCCCTTCAAAGACTGAACTGGCTTACAGCGAAAACGGGTCTTGTTGATGTCTCGATAGATATTGTCTGGTTTTCTGTCGTTTTCAACCTTCTCTTGTTTGCCATCATTGGGGTGATGCTGGCACTCGTTGCGCGCTTAGTACCAAAACTTTGGGTGGTAAAGCTTGCGGTTTTCGTATTCACCCTATTGACCTTCCTTGATTGGCTGAACCTTGCTCTCTTCGGGCGGCTGCGACTTTACGCTATTGCCGCCCTGGCCCTTGGACTGGCTGTGCAATGCACCCGATTGATTATTAAAAACGAGGTGCGGCTGCTCAAATTATGGCGACCGGCAGTGGTGTCTGCGGCCCTGCTCGCGTTGTTACTGGGCCTCGGTTTAAGTTTCTATGCATCGATGCAAGAGCGTCAAGCCATCGCTCAACTCCCAGCTCACAAAGAAGGATCACCTAACATCGTATTGATCGTGGTCGATGCTCTCCGAGCTGATCATTTATCGAGCTACGGATATCTAAGGGCTACAAGTCCTAACATGGGCCAGTTGGCCAGGCAGGGCGTGCTTTTTGAGAATGCATTTTCGGCGTCTTCCTGGACACTTCCTTCGCACGTGTCGCTCTTTACGGGTCGTTACCCGACTGAGCACAAAGCGGATTGGAGCAATCCCACGGCGCTACGCGATGCTAAGTATTCAACTCTGGCTGAAGCACTCAAAGCCCGTGGCTATCGCACTGCGGGATTCTCCGGCAACCTGTACTGGGTGACGCATCAGTTTGGTATTGATCGTGGCTTCATTCACTTTGAGGATTACTTTCACTCCCTGGGTGATATGGCTGTCCGCACGATTTACGGTCGCGCGATTGAAACAGTGATCTTGCGGCGATTGGGGTTCGAAGACATTCCGGCACGCCGACGAGCAGCCGACATTAATGACTCAGCCCTGAAGTGGGTCTCCCGCGATGCGCAGAAGCCATTCTTCCTTTTTATTAACTACATGGATGTCCATGATCCCTATCTACCGCCCCAGCCTCATCGCAAGAGGTTTTCAAATCGAAACGATCCTGGCGGAATCTTAAACTGGCGATTGGGTAGAAGTGATCCGAAGATGACGACTGAACAACTCGATGATGAGATTAGCTCGTATGACGGGGCAATATCCTATGTCGACGAACAGATTGGCAGTCTCGTGTCAGGCCTGCGTAATCAAGGATTAAACGACAACACCATCTTCATAGTTACATCTGATCACGGTGAGATGTTTGGCGAGCACAATCTCTATCTGCATGGGCACTCTCTTTATCGAGGCGAGATCCATGTGCCTCTCATAGTCAGCTACGCGAATAAAGTTCCAGCAGGTTTGCGTATTGGGCAGCCAGTTTCAAATACTTTCGTCGCAACCACAGTGATGTCGCTCATCGGGGTTGAGGATGAGACGTTGTTTCCTGGTCGCTCTTTGTCTCACCTGTGGGGTAATTTCT
>CAZVHN010000559.1:0-7931 GCA_964626895.1 uncultured Chloracidobacterium sp.
CTTTTGGATACATGAGGGTTTCCAAAGCTTCATGGATACGTTTTACCTCGAAAGATTAAGGGGGAAGGATGCGTATTTCAAGGGCATGACGAACCGGATGAAGAGTTTGCGCAACATGCAGCCGGTGGCGCCGCGCGAATCGCGCACGACGGTGCAAGTGTATATGGCCGGCCCGGATTATTTGCGCAGCGACGGAGACATCTATGGCAAGGGCGCAGTCATTCTACACACGCTTCGCTATCTAATTGGTGATAAGCCCTTCTTCGCGGCGCTTAGACGAATGGCCTACCCGGATCCTTCGAGCGAGAAGCTCACCAATGGTCGCCAGGTTCGGTTCACCACAACTGACGACTTTCAACGCATTGCGGAGACTGCATCGGGCGCCAGGCTTGATTGGTTTTTTGAAGTCTACTTGCGTCAGCCTAAGCTTCCCCGCTTGCTCAGCGAAAGAAAGGGCAATCAATTAGAACTCCGTTGGGAGGCGCCAGAGGGTTTGCCTTTCCCAATGCCAGTTGAAGTCCAGATCGGGAACTCCACCAGGCGCTATGAGATGGCAAGTGGTTCGGTCACCTTGACGATCGAAGCCGGGAAGACAGTTGTCGTGGATCCGCAAAATTGGATCCTTAAAGCTCCGTGATCACATCATTTTTCATTTGGTCATTTCTCATTTTTCATTTGGTCATTTCCTGATCTCATTTCGTGATGTTTCGTGTTATTTCGTGGATCGTTTCCTTTGGCCGAGAGAACAGACGATCCACGAAATTACACGAACTGACACGAACAAGAAGTCAACAATGCCAAATGCCAAAAATGAGAAATGGAGAATTATGGAAAATGGAAAATAACAAATGGAAAATGATCTAGTTCGCAACTAACCAGAAATGACGATAAAGGATTTTCGCGCTCGTACCAGTGTTTTCTTCCTCGGAAGTAAGCCCATCGCTGCTGTCGAGCTGCTTATAGCTATCTTGATTCTGGTGGGTGGTCTGGTCGGAGTAATACCTTTCAGCTCCACTCCTTTCGTGCTGCTTCTTGGCTGGCTAATGCTGTGGCTGCGGGGAGTCGGGTGGCGAAATCTGGGGCTGCGGCGTCCAACTAGCTGGCGGTCAACCTTGCTGCTGGGCGTCGCCATTGGCATTGGCTACCAATACTTCAGTCTCTTCGTTATAGAGCCGCTGATAGCGCGGGTAACGGGCGAGCTCCCTGATGTGAGCCAGTTTGCTCCTCTCATCGGCAACACGTTTTTTCTTTTCCTATCCATAATCGTGTCATGGAGCCTGGCCGGTTTCGGCGAAGAACTCGTCTTTCGTGGATACTTCATGAATCGCGTCGCAGATTTGGTGGGAGCAAACCGCGCGGGTTGGCTGATAAGCCTCATCGTGGTCAGCATTCTTTTCGGTATTACCCATTTGTATCAGGGCATGTCCGGGATCATCGTCATAACTCTAACGGGATTGTTACTAGGCGCGTTGTATCTTGCTACCGGGCGAAACTTGTGGGTACCTATTATCGTCCACGGCGTCAACGACACCGTAGGATTTATTCTGATCTACCTGGGAAAGTACCCCGGCCTCTAGGATCGTCAGAGTTAAGTGCTGAAGGCGTGAGGATGAGGTCGTTTCATTTTCCATTTCTCATTTCTTCTTTTCTCATTTGACCATTTCATCGACGTGTATACGAGCACTCAAGTCACAGAACCGCTTGCAGTAGCCAGCGGATGCTAGCTCTCAACATTCTCGAAACTGCTCAAAACCTGATTATGGTAAGACTCGGTAGGGCATCAGATCAACTGCTTTTCAGTCATAGATGTCACTTGCTGCCGCCGCGAAACCGACGGACTTGCTTAAATAGGCAATCACCCGCCTCTCTCACGGTTAATGCTAAGGTGAGTGCTAACATCCGCTGGCTACAGCAAGCGGTTCTGTGACTTGAGTGCTCGTATACGCGTCGATGAAATGGCCAAATGAAAAATGACAAATGACAAATGGAAAATGAACCACTCTCATCCATCGTCGATCTCAATTGGTTGGCCACAATCTTTCTACAGTTCCGCCAGCGCCAACTCCAGCAAGAGAATTTTCTTGATTCCTTTGTAGAGCGGTTCGATTTCGCAGTTCTCGGTTAAAGCGTGTGAGTCGTGGCAAGGACCGGCTCCCGTGGAAATCGACGGAATGCCTTGCAACAACGCGGGGCTGGCATTATTGGAGCCGGTCGGCATAATTGGAGGATCAAATCCCATTGCGCGATGCACGGCTTCGGCCACCATCACCAGCTTCGAATTCCTATGCCCGGGAATCACTGCCGCCGGGGATGTTGAGATCACCTCCGTCTTTAGTTTCATATTTGCGCGGCGGGCCTCTTCCTCCAGGATCGCTGCAATCTTTTTCTCCAGGTCGGCTATTACTTCGTTACTCGTCGAACGCAGGTCGACTGTAAACCACGCGTCAGATGCTTTGGCGTTCACCACTTCCGAGCCTCCCAGCATGCCGATGTTCAAATTTGACGACGGATTGGTGGGGACCCTTAGCTCATGGATTCGGGAAATCGCACGAGCGAGCGGCAAGCTTGCCGAGTAAGGCGGGGTGCGTGAGCGTGTGTGGCCACCCGGGCCGATGAAATGGTGCCGGTACCAGTTGATGCCAATGCCGGCATATGTGAATCCCTCGTAGCCACCGTCGAGCGCGACGTAGTAATCGATTTTGCCTTTGTTGTCTTTAATGAACTGCTTGACGCCGGCAAAATTTGTCTCTTCTTCAACCGTAAAAACAAAAACCAGATCGCCCTTGGTCTCGATCCGAGCCGCATCGAGGGCGCGAATCGTCGCCAGCAAGGCTTCCACATTCCGAGTGTCGTCGCCGACGCCCGGCGCATGCACTCGTCCTTCGCGAATAGTCGCTTTGATCTTGAGTCCGGGTTGAAAGACCGTGTCCAGGTGAGCATCAAAGACGACCACTGGTCCACCACCGGTTCCCTTGCGCACCGCAATAAGGTTACCCGCCGCGTCGTAACGAATGCTCTGCAAACTGTAGCTGCGCAGAAGCTTCTCGATGTATTTAGCGCGCTCCTGCTCATGCCCTGAGGGGGCGTTGATCTCCGTAATTGCGATCCATTCGCGCAGAATGCTCTCACGGTTCTTATCGATATACTCGTAAGCTGCTTTCACCCGGGCATCGTTCTGGAGCGACTTGGCCTGGTCCAGATACTGCGCCGGGGTTTGTGAAAGGACCTGGAAGCAGGGCAGCAATGCCAGGACAGAAAAAGTACCGGCTAGCAATCGACGCATGGAGTTTCCTTATTGATCGAATATAGTAGAGCTGTCCTTCATTCTAATCGGTTCTCGTTTTATTACGAAAGCGGTCAGTAGTTCATAGTTTGAGATGGCTCGGCTCCTACTCAAACCAAAGGTAGCGTTAGACACGATCCACGAACTCACACGAAATGACACTAACAAGATTTCGTGTCGCTTCCGGGTGATTTCGTGGATCGCTTGAGTCGATTCGAAATTGCTAGGGCAGCAAGAAACTGCGGTCTTGCTTCACAGCACACAAAAGCACGAAGGAAAATGAACCAGGAGGTCACGAAAGCGGTCGGTCTCGCATGAGTCCAACCATCGTTAGCAAGACCACCAAACTCGACAGAGTCCGAGAGGTTGGGCCCACCAGCGTGGCTGCTCAGTGGTTAGAAAAGGCCGTGGTCGCTTGCCTTTTCCTGTTTGTCGCATTTGCGCCGCACTCGATTGCCGTGACGCAGACGGCCTGGCTGCTGGGAATGCTGTTCTGGGTGATTCGCTTTGCCTTCTATCCGCCACCACGAGTTTGCCGGACACCCATTGACTACGCTCTTATTAGCTTCTTTATTCTCACCGGCATTCTCTTCGTTCCTGTCGTACGAGCCATTCATCTCATCGTCTGGCTGATTTTTCTGGCTATCTGTGCGCGCATGCTTTGGCGTCTGGCGCGCAATCCCGCGATCAATGCCCTCAATGCCCTCAATGATTGGGTGGAGCGAGGCGTGGTTCTGGGCGCGCTCGGTGGCCTATGCGGCTTCTTCACCAGTGGCCTGGTCCATTACAACTGGGGTGACTCGGAAGTTGTGATGATCTTCTACAGCGTTGTGGGACTGACGTTGGCCCTCGAGATAAAAGTGAGGTTAAGCCGGGTAGTCAATTCAGATCTAAAGACGCACCTCTCTACGCCGAAGCCTTTTAATTAACACCTGAATCAAGTACGTCGATACAGAGTAAAACAGGAATACAGTAACTATTGTTGCAACAATCGCCTTATCAGTAGGACCACAGGAGGGGCATGAAGGGAGGTGTGGGAAAACACGCTCCCAAATTACCATTGGTCCCACAAAAGAAAACATCAGAAGGTTTGCCAACCATCCCAGCCCCCAGTCATGTTCAAGGGACTCTACCGCCATCATCGTAAATGCAAAGAGAAACAAAGGGATGAAAATACCACCAGTAATGGAGATTAGTAATCGTCTCATATAGACGTTTAGGCTCCGCGGAAGCGCTAATGTTGCAATCGATTGCGGGCGGCGCGAGTGCTCCGTGACTGCGGTGCACCCCACTCAATAATTTGTCAGAATCTCATTTGCTGCAAAGCCCATCTTCCTCAGGCGATCGCGTGTTTGTCCAATCATCTCTGGCGAGCCACAAATCAAAGCGATGGGCGAGTGGAGTGAGGGTAGAACGTGATCCAGCAGCGACTGAACGTAACCGGTAGGACCAGACCAGTCGTGTCCGTCAGGCCTGGAGATAACCTGACGCAATTCCACTCCGGCATCTTCCCAATCTTGAGTTTCATCTCGGTAGCAGAAGTCGTCGGGTGTGCGAGCGCCGTAGAGCACCACTAACTGGCCGAAGCTTTCGTGGCGTTTCAGCACATGCCGGAGCGCTGAACGGAGTGGCGCCACGCCCGTGCCCATGGCCACAAAAACAAGATCCTTCTTTTGATGGTCGTTGAGCGCAAAGCCTTGACCAATCACGTCCAGGAGCTGAATTCGTTCGCCTGCTCTCATATCGAAGATGACGTTGCTGGCGCCTATCTTCTGCTTAACCAACACTTCCAATTCCGGATCTTCCGGCGCACTGGCAAAGGCAAAGTAAGCAGGCGCTTCGTCTGCTACTTGCAAAACTGCCACCTGCCCCGGCACAAAAGTAACACCGTGGTTTTCCACGCCTCCTTCAGGCATGAGATCAAAGGAACGCGTGCCGCGCGCCTGGTCGCGAACCTCGGTGATGATCAATGAACGCACTGTTGTCGATCCGAACTGTGGCTATGAAAACTGTCTCGCCAGTGTAGCAAATTTGAGCGTAGATTCCGGATCGCGGTGCTACAATTGTCCATCTTTGGGTCCTGGATAACCACCATGACAAACCACCGCCGCGTCTTACAAGTCGTCGCTTCCATTTTGAGTGTCGTTGCCGTCTTTGCGCTGATCGCACTCTGGGCCGGGCCAGTCGCAGCCCAGTCGGGAAGGCGAGCGCCAAGATCTTCATCAGCACCTGATCCCACGCCTACGCCTCAAGCCGCGCCAGTTGAGAAGAAGCTTGCTGCGGAAACTAGAGCCGCTCTGTCGTTCATCGTCGGTATCGATCGGGTCGCAAATTTTGCAAACATGCCGATGTATTTGTACGACAGCGTCCTACGCGCATGTGCCGAGCGCCTCGACGATTCGCCGTCAGTGAAAGTCGACATAGCCAATCGCGAGATGAACCGGGGCGAAGCCGTTAAGCGGGCCAAGGCTGAAACAGATTCGCACGTTGTTTGGATACAGTTGAGGTTTGATAATGCGAGGGGCCTGAGTGACGCAGATCTTAGCGAGGTTTACATCGACTACTGGGTGTTTGCTCCCACCACAGCAAAAACGGTCACCAACGGTCGCAGCTATCAACAGGTGTATCGCGGCGGCGGGGTTATTGTAATGCCCAGGCCGGGCGGCCGAGCCAGTCTGCCTTACACCGAGCAATTGCTAAAGCAAGCTGCGCGTGACGCCGCGGAACGAGTCCTCTCCGCCATGGATCTGCCCGGCCGCAGCGTGCCGGGGTAATTCAAAGCTCAAAAACTTAGACAGGATGAACAAGATTTACAGGATGGCTGTGGCGGGGCTGGATCTTGTAAATTCTGTAAATCCTGTCAAATGACTTCCTTTTTCTCACGGAGGATGCGATGACCGCAGGTGCTGAGTTACTTGCCACTTCCCTTTGCTTCGTCATAGAGCTGATCAATCACGCTGCGGTACTTCTCATCAATCACTCGCCGCTTCACTTTCAGGGTAGGCGTGAGTTCCCCGCCTTCGATTGTGAACTCGTTCTCCAACAGCCCAACCTTCTTTACTCGTTCATACTGAGCCAGGTCGGGAGTGAGTCCGGCAATCTGCCGTTCAAACAAGTCGATTATCCGCTCATGCCGGCACAGTTCTGCGCGACTGTTTACTCTGATCCCTTTAACCTGTGTGTAGGACTCAATCTGCTGCCAGTTGGGCACGATTAAAGCGGCGGGAAACTTGCGCCCGTTGCCGATCAGGACGACCTGGCTGACAAACCGCGACCCCTTAATCATCTGCTCGATTGGTTGCGGCGAAATGTACTTTCCGCCGGAAGTCTTAAACAATTCTTTCTTGCGATCCGTGATGCGCAGAAAACCGTCGTCATCGATGGTGCCGATGTCTCCGGTCTTAAACCAACCATCCTCGGTGAAGACGGCGCGCGTCTCTTCCGGTTTGTTGTAATAGCCGCGCATCACGTTTGGACCCCGCGTTTCGATCTCTCCGTCTGCTGCGATACGGACCTTCACTCGAGGGATCGGTTTACCAACGGAGCCGATGCGATTCTCTTCCAGCCTGCCGGTAGTAATCACGGGCGAGGTCTCAGTGAGTCCGTAACCCTGAATGATAGGAATGCCCGCGCCGAGATAGATGTAACCCAACTCTTCCGGCAATGCAGCGCCGCCCGAAACCAGCAGACGAATACGGCCACCGAACGCCTCGCGCCATTTAGAGAAGACAAACCTTGTCGCCAGCTTGTGTTTTAGCACCAGTGCCCACGGGGCCTTCTTCTTATCAACCTCAAACCGCGCATAAGCCTTTGCAATTGAGACGGCCCATGAAAGCAAGGCCATATTGACTCTTCCCTTGGCGGCAACGCGCTCCTTGATACGGTCATAGATCTTCTCGAATATGCGAGGCACTCCTACCAGAATCGTGGGACGCACTTCGCGCAGGTTCAGACCAATGGTTTCCAGCGACTCTGCGTAGTAAACCGCCATGCCCTGATAGAGGTACATGTACATTGCCTGGCGTTCAAAGATGTGCGAGAGCGGCAGGACGGAAAGGGCAGTATCCTTTTCGCCGAACGAAAGGTTCCCGGCACCGTCGATCAGGTTCGAAATGAGATTAGAGTGCGTCAACATCACGCCTTTGGGTTCGCCGGTGGTGCCGGATGTGTAAATTATCGTCGCCAGTTGATCCGGCATAGTGCGGTGAGCCAGATCGTCGATTAGGTGCGGCTGTTCTGCTTCCAGGATCTGACCGCGCTGCTCAAGCTCTGCCAGAGTAATTCCCTGGGCATTGTCTACATCTGCGCCGTCAAAAAAGATCACCTGCTCAAGTGCCGGGCATTCTCCGAGAATTTCTTTCACTTCGAGAAACTTCTGGTGATTGGACACTACCAGGACACGTGAGCCGGAATCCTTCAGGATATAGCGTACCTGCGGCGGGGTTACGGTGGGATAGATGGGGACATCGATGGCGCCGGCAAACATGCAGCCCGCATCAGTCAAAGTCCATTCCGGCCGGCTATCAGATAGAAGCGCGACGCGATCTCCGGGACGCACTCCCAGCGAATAGAGTCCCGCGGCAATGCGACGCGCGCGCCCCAGCATTTCGTTCGAAGAGATTGGTATCCAGCGGCCGTCGCGTTTGTA
>CAZVHN010000560.1:0-3202 GCA_964626895.1 uncultured Chloracidobacterium sp.
CCGATTGTGATCGATCCTGTGCGGGCATGTTACTGGTAGCTCATACTCAACGTGTCCTAACTGCCAATCGGCAATCGGCAATTGGAAATCGGCAATGGCTTCAGTCATACATCCCTTCGACAAACCACAACCCATTTCGCAGCTCGCGATAAATCCGATAAATGACTTGCAGGGGCGAAGGGGTGGGTTTGCCTGGCGAAACCTCTGCACGCTTTTCCACGGTGACATCCCATTCATCTCGCGCCCAACGATCTTCGCGCCACCAATCACCTGTCGTCCGCCATGGACCACCCAGCCGCACCACTTTCCCATGCACACTTCGATTCGATCCCCAGGCGCTGATCTGTGTGGGATAGCCTCGGTTGGCCTCAACCAGCGCTCGCAAAGGCGGCCGAAAAACTCGGAAACCCAAAAGACATTTCGAATTCCGAATTTCGAATTCCGGATTTTTCTGTCTCCTGTGGTTAACTTTTTCTTTCGCTTCCCGGCCGCGGCTGGAAAAGATCTTCGAGGGTAGGTGTAAGCCAAATCTCTTCACGCGAAAAGCTCCTGGCCGATGCGTATCAACCAACTCAGGCGAGCCGGTGTTTTCAGGACCAACCAGCTTCGCCAGCCTGGCGAGAGTCAGTTCCAGCTTCTCGGGTTGCGGCGCCAAAGGAATAAAGAGGCCGTTCTGAAGCACGCGCGGCTTGACCGGCTCGCAGGCAATCGTCACCCCGATGACCGCCGCTGGCGGAGGATGCATTTCCGTGTCGAGCAGCAAGAGCTTCAAAAACACTTTGGGGTCGCGCATTGGGGAAGGAAGATTGAGCCGGCGTTCGTGAGAGGTTTCATCTTCCAATTTCATCCGCACGCGCAACTCATTAGTTGCTAGGGCATAAGCATTCAAACTGGCGCAAAGCTGATTGAGCAGGCGCGCAAAGATGAACGAGAGTGGTTCGAGCTCCGCGAGCGCATGCTCCAGCTCGATCGAGTTTTCGAAAACAGGTGCGGGTTGTTTGATTTTTAGGTGGCGTTCGGTTTTCCCGCTGGCAAGTTGTTGTAGCCTTATTCCTTCCTGGCCCAAACGCTCTGAAATGCCGGCGACTGGAAGACTGGCAAAATCGCGAAACGTGCGAACACCCCACAGCGTCAGCGTTTCCAGGATCTTTTGTATTTCCTCGTGTCGCTTCTTTTCGTCCAACGTCCAATGTCCAATGTCCAATGTGGGTCTATTTGAAATTGAGGTTTGGTCACCAGACGTTGGACGTTGAACGTTGGACGTTGGACTTAACTCCGAGATAGGCAGCTCGCCCAGGCAGGTGAGTTCTTCGCCCGAAGAAATAAAGGTAATGCCCTGAAAGAACCTGGCCGCATGTATGGCGGCATCCGGATTCCCGGCTAAAGCCACATTGACCTTGCATCCCAGCCCGGCACATTCTTTTGGACGCGCTGCGCAGCTGGCGATTTGATTCGCCAACTCATAAGCCGAACCAAAAAGCAGTTCACAACCTTCGGCGTCAATGACCACCGAATCCACCGCCGTCTCTTCCACCAGAGGTGAGAAAGCGGCGGCAAACTCCGCCAACGACACTCCGTCGGTAATTCCTTTCCCAAAAATGCACGCAAACATGTGACGCCTTTCAGTAGAGGGAGAACTTAGGGATAGAATGAACGCAAGCGAAGATTAGCGAAAATTACCAAAAACTGTCAAGACGGGCCTGCACGAAGACTTGAAGGATTTCTAAGAAGGGCCCGATCATAGAGCCTGGGCGCGAAACTGTGCCTCCCCCACGCCTAAATGAACTGGCTTCTGACGCGAAATCTGGAGCTGGATACTGCTGATGAGATTTGAATGGGTGGGATTTTTTGTTATTGGGTGAGGCATGACAAGGGAGGGCCGGTGAAAAATATCTGAATCTGACATCTGGCTAACGGAAGACCATACGTCAACTTCCCGGTTCAACTTCAAAGCCAGTGACGCACAAGAGCGAACACACGAGTCTTCCGCAATTACTAACAAAGCAGTGGGTGTGTTTTCTACCACGCGACGGAAGCGATACCACCAGGATGAGATGATTCGTCGTGCATCTGTACCCACCACATCCCCGATATCCAGGACCACAATTCCAAACCCTCCGCCCTGCAAAAGCAGATCAGTAGCTTTGAAAGCGTGCTCGACATTTGCGGCACAGCGTATCCAGAGCAGCCGCTCTAAATTCAACCCGGCTTCCGCGGCCGAGGCGGGATCGAAGGTGTCGTTTGTATCTATTAACACACAGACTTCTTCATGGGTCGTGGCGTATGCCAGCGCTGAAATCATGAAGCTGGTACGACCGGAAGATGCAGATCCAAAAATCTCGGTAATCGCACCACGCGGAAGTCCTCCCGTAAGAGAGTCGACTTCCGAGATCCCCGTGGAGACAACGGCGACAGGCGGTTTCTCCTGGAGCTTGAAAGCGGTAGCAAAGCGACTGGCAACCTCAGATTCAATTTCAGCTTTGGAAATTGCAGCTCTCATAATTTATAACCTCCACCCCGTTTAAGTTATTCCGATTCCCATTCCAAGTGCGTCGATCAGTCACTCGAATTTCTCAAGCTTCCCGTTGACTTGACGCCGGTTATTCTCTTCGATAATATTCGTTCGCTTTTCGCTTGACGACGAAAATCTATCACGATCCCTCGAATCGATACAAGAGAGGAAATCAAAATGCCAGTAACGGCGCGCCAACGGCAGGTTTATGACTTCATTAACCGCTTTATACAAGTAAATAGACAGCCACCCACCATTGCCGAGATTGGGAAGCAGTTCAAGATGAGTTCCTCGGCAAGTGTCCATAGCATCCTTTCAGCTTTGGAGCGGGAGGGACTTATTAAGCGGATCCCCAATGTCAGCCGCGGAATCGAAGTAGTTCCGCAAGAAACTTCAAGCGAAGGTTACGAGATTCCTCTGCTCGGCGCCGTCGCCGCGGGCCAGCCGATTGAAGCGATTCTTGCGCACGACACTGTCTCAGTTCCGCGCGATATGATCGGACACGGTCGCACCTTTGCACTCCGTGTCCGTGGCGATTCCATGATTGAGGAGAATATCCAGGATGGCGACATCATAATTGTTGCCTCGCAAGGAACTGCTGAAAATGGGCAAATGGTCGTGGCTTTGATCGACGGAACCTATGCGACGGTGAAGAAGTTTTATCGCGAGCCTGAGTTTATTCGACTAGAG
>CAZVHN010000561.1:0-3275 GCA_964626895.1 uncultured Chloracidobacterium sp.
GGTAGATTGACTTGGAGCGCTGCCGGTATACCGGCATTTGTCGTGACGGCACCTACTGACCCCGTCCCATCTGTAGAAGAGGTGAACCAAATGAGTTGATTGGGGTCGCTGCTCATTCGCTGAAGATCGTCCGCTGTAGGGGTGCGCCGCACTCCGGACACGAGTGGCGTCGCCATAATGCTGGTTAATCCAACCTGACTGAGATCGCCGAGCCCTAGAATGTGGCCAAATTCGTGCATGACCACGGTCAACAAGTCGACCTTGCCTAAAGCCGCGCTACCCTCGGTTGCCCGCAACTCGGAAACACTCACGTGTGCCGCGAACTCGACATCATCTGCGAGCGTCGGATCCAGGTACCAGCCATAACCGGCCGCATCATCGTCGAACACGATTCGCGCGGCATTTCCATCGGCGGTTACCTCCACTTGGGCCAGAACGTTGTCGTCGAGTTGCGTAATTTGATACTCTACGGCAGAAAGACGCTGGTCCAACACCCAGCTCGCACCGGCGTTTTTCCAGCGGGCCAGTGCTTCGGCAGCTACTGAAGTCAGTTGATCAAGTGTCACATACGCAAAGGTCGACTCAATGCCGCCGCCGACGCCCGATGCGAACAACGGTTCAACGACATGTACCGTAGCTGCATTGCTATTCTCGCTCTCACCCTGATCGTCATCGGTAATCTTCACCGCAATCACGTACTCACCGGGATTCACGTAGACGTGCGTACCGGAAAAACGGCGATTGGTCTGGAGAACGTTGGCATTGGTCGTCGTGCCATCTCCCCAGCGGATTTCGACGGTGTGCTTGTCAAGCGAGCCCGCGTCGGAGAATGTGCCATCGACTGTGATGGCCCCACCAATTTGAACAGACGTAACGTCGACTGCAACATTGTCGAATTCCGGATCCACATTGAGCACCTCGACGGCGGTCGATCGCAGCTCGTAGGCCCCCACTACCTCGACGGAGATGCTTCCTTCTAGGAAAGAGTCATCTAGATACTGGTGGGATAAAGAAAACGAAGTAAGTCCTGCCGGAACCAGAACCGGCTCTGGGGGCATTCGGCCGTCGTTCCAGTCACCCCAACGGACCAGGAAGTTTGTTGGCGACTCAAGCGCCTTTGTGAAGGTCACGTCGAGGACGACTTCGGCATTCTCGCGAAGATATTCTGGCGTCACGGTGACCGTGCGAATGATCGGTTCAGAACGCAAGCACACGTCATCGATCAGAATCTGGCTCGTGACGACGCCCAATACAGCGCCTTGTAGCTTAAACGTAATCGTTCCAACATGTCCGCGAATGCTACCGGACAAATCGGCTACGACCGTTTGAAAGTCGCTCGTAGGCACGGAGATTGTTTGGCGATAGATTTCCTCGCGAGTAACCTTACCAGAGATTGGATCTGTGTAATCGACGAACACCAAGAGCGTGTCGTTTCCAAGATCTGTGCCGGCGACCTTCAATCCGAAGGCAAGCGATCTGGCATTGCCCGGGAAAAACAGGCGGTTGTGGCTGATCGTGTTGTCGAATGGGAAATCAGGCCCTCCCATCTGAATGGCATAGTTCGGCACAAAAACGGAGTTCCCGGCAAGCACGAAAGACCCGTCGATAGGAACAATCCGACCGGTCCCCTCCGAATTCAGCACAACGGCCTGTATTACACTTGCCGAGCCGCTAGACCCCCCGTGAAACGACCAGCCCGGGATTGCATTTGTTTTGGGAAACAAGAACGATGTGCGATTCCCGAGATGCATCGTTCCTTGCTGAAAACTACCATTAAACACACTCGCGACAGGGAACCGGGTAAGCTTTTCGAAACTACGCACCGGCACCTCGGAAGGATCCGTGTTGTCAGTTGATAAGCTCGTCCGAATTCCGGCCTTGACTGGAGGACTCGAGGAATTGCCACCCAGCACGCTGAAAGCCCACCCCTCACCGATACCTTCGGTGGGTTCGTTAAGATTTGCCTTGATTCCACCTGCAAATTCATCGTACGCATACCAGGGGAGCTTTGTGTCGTTACCCAGCTCCTTAAACAGCGGGAGATCGGCCACACGTCTATAAAGCGGCTCACGTCTATAAAGCGGCTCTTTATCCTTCGGTAAGGTGGTCGCAGAAAGATCGATTGTGCCAGCGTACCAACGCCAAACGCGGCTGTGCGGACCGGTGAAGAAGGACGACAGGCTCGCATCGTCAAAGAGGAAGCCTGGCCGCCCGTCAAGCGTGATATCGATATCAGCATTGGGGATGCTCCGTCCGTTGGGGGTAGCCGTTTTTCCCAATAAAATCGGCGATGCCAGGGTCTGGTAATAGTTGTCCGCGAACGCGACATTTGCCCAGACCTTAACCACCGGTTCGTGGAAATCGTCCCAAGCAGACCCGGGTATTGCTAAACTTGGCTGTGGAAAATCGTGAGCATCCAAAGTGGTCATCATTATGTTTGTGACCGCCGGAAAGGGAAAGTATGCCCCCAGCCGCTGAATAATTTCGCTGTTGACGATCGTGCCGCGACTGTGGCCGATGAAATGCAGCGGTGAACTGAACACGTTGGCATAGTCCTGGTCTAATTTGACAAGCGAGGCAAACAGAGCATCGGCAGCCGCCTCGCTGAAGCCGGAGTCGTCACCGTCCGACTCATTGATCCAGTTTGAAATGAGGACCAAGGGTTTGCCCACCTCCGGCAGTCCCCCCATCCATGTGCCCGTCAGCGGTTCATACTCCAACATGGTACCCCCGCCGCCGGCCGCGAGAATTTCCTTTCCCATGTCAAAGAACTGCTTGATTTTGGACCGGTCGCCTCCGATCGCGGGTTGAAAACCGTGCGTAATAATTGTCACCGAAGAAAAACCGTCCGTCGCATCGCTGTGAACTGGGGCCGTCTCGAACGCGGTCCACTTACGAACCGTCTGCCCATCTGCAGTCGCGATAACGCCCCAGTAATAGGTCTGGCCAGCCGTCAGGATCCGTGAATCGGGCAGCTTAAAGGAGAAGACGCCTGGGCTGGTCTCTGTGATGCCCGCACGGTCCAGCTTCGTGAGAATCCGATTTGGATTCTGGTCATTTCCATTCGCGTCGACCTTATTGTCGGGAAATAACCCTTCACCCCCCGGGAACGTGCTAACAAAGACCCGACTGATAACGTCCGTCGGTCCCGTGATTTGCCAGGTGAAGGTGGGCATAAGGCTGTCAGCCTTGACGCCTCCGGTTGGACTTACCAGTCGGAGAAAATTGTCCTGAATCGCCAGGCCGCGGCGGATGCCGCCGATCCCTAGGCCGAT
>CAZVHN010000562.1:0-4759 GCA_964626895.1 uncultured Chloracidobacterium sp.
AATGCGCGCGGCCAGCCAGGTAAGCAAGATCACCGCGCCAAAACCAAGCAATAGTGACAGCCCGATCTGCCAGAAGGGCACCGTCTGAGAGACGATGCGCACCGGCATTATCACCGGAGATGAAAGCGGAACGATTGAGGCCCAGAAAGCAACGGTTGATTCCGGGCCGCGGATAACCGGAAACACCAGGTAAAAGGAAAGAATTAGCGGCACAATCGCTACCATCAGAAAGCCCTGGCTCTCGTCATAAGTCCTCACTATCGACCCGATAACTGCATAAACGCTGGCGTACATGAAAAAGCCGAGTAGGAAGAAGAGTACGAAATAGACGACGTTAGCGGCTGAAACGGGCGGTATTTGCAGATCCATGCCCTGACCTTTCAGCGTGGCAACGCCGTAAACTGAGAATCCTCCAATAAGAAGTCCCCAGATGGCAAACTGCGTGAGCGCGACCAGGGAAACTCCGCCTAGTTTGCCAAGCATAAGGGGAAACGGGCGCACAGAAGAGAATAGGATCTCAGCAATGCGAGACTCTTTCTCTTCCATAACAGCCGAAAGAACAGTACCGCCGTACAGCAGTATCATGATGAGAATCAGTAAGCCGACGCCGAGCACCAGGAAGAAAGCCTTACCGGAGTCCTGTTCTTCAGTCTCCTCACTGACCTTGAACGTATTCACGGTCACGCGCTTCGACATTTCACTCAGGAGGTTCTGATCTACCCCCGCGTCCGCCAGGCGCTGCTCATTCACGGCACGACTCAGGCCCTCTTCAATTCGGATGGAGTTGATAAAATCGCCCACGTTGCGTCCGAAGTACTCAGCCTTCTTTCCAATCAACACATCAGGCGGAATCACAATGTAGCCATCCAATTCTTTCCGGCGCACGCGTTCATTCAGTTCGCGTTTCACGTCTTCGAGAGCGCGCCCGGCTGTCTCGACTCTCTCGATCTTGAAATTTCCCTTCAGCGCCCTACCCGCCTGGCGCGCTCGTTCCGCAGGACTCTGGCTCATGTCCATGGGCAGGCCGCCGGGCAAGGATGGTTCGGATCCCTCGCCGGCCTCGTTAATAATGGAGTCCCGCACGCGATCGTAGATCCTACCTGTCTGGTCCACGATAGCGATGCGCGTGGCCTCGCCGGTCTCCATCATGGTAATCAACACAGGTACAACCATGAACGCCACCATGACGACGGGCCCCAGGATGGTCGTAAAGATAAAGGCCTTGCTATTAACCCTGGTTAAGTATTCGCGCTTGGTGACGGTCAGGAGCTTTTTCATGCACCTCCACCTACCTTTTCGATAAAGATGTCGTGTAAGCTCGGCTCAACCAACTCAAATTTCGTAATATGCGCGCCTGATTCGAGCAATCGTTTTAGCACGATCTGCGGATCGACCCCGTCCGCTAACAAAACCTCGACTTCATCACTCCGCCTTTTGACACTCGAAACAGTGCTTCTGTCGTCCAAAACGCCGTCTCCGCCCTCAGCGCGCAACGCAACGCAGTTGCGCCCGAAGCTGCGCTTTACATCTCTAAGACTTCCTTCCAAAACTTTCCGGGAGCGATTGATCAGGCAGATATCGTCACAAATTTTCTCAGCCAGCTCCATCAGGTGGGTAGAGAAGATGATGGTCTTACCGGCTGCTTTGAATTCCAGTACGATCTCTTTTAGAAGTTCCATGTTAACTGGATCAAGTCCGGAAAAGGGTTCATCGAGGATCAGCAGGTCGGGGTCGTGAATGACCGCAGCGATAAACTGAATCTTCTGCTGCATGCCTTTCGAGAGCGCTTCTGCCTTCTTGTTCTTCCATTCAACGAGCTTCATTCTCTCAAGCCAGCGGTCAGTGGCTTCCTTAGCTGACCTTCCCCTGAAGTCTTTCAGCTCCGCAAAGAAAAGCAGCTGATCGCTGATTCTCATTTTCCGGTAGAGGCCTCGCTCTTCGGGCAAGTAACCTATGCGGTCCTGCGACTCAGCGTTCATCTGCCGCCCGAAGAGGTGTATAGCTCCCGAATCGGGAGCAGTTATATTGACGATCATGCGAATTGTCGTAGTTTTCCCGGCCCCATTCGGACCGATGAGTCCATAAATTCTCCCTGCCCGGACAGCCAGGCTGAGGTCGTTCACGGCAGTAAACTCACCAAACTTTTTGGTCACGTGCTCTAAGCTAACCGTAGGTTGGCTGGTGGTCATTTGGCGTTGGCTCGTTTCTCTCTGACGATTCACCTTAGATTATTCTATTCAGATATTTAGCAATCTATACGGATAATTAGATGTGAGGGTTTTTATGTTGCGCTATTGCTCGGATCTGATACATAGTTACCCAACCCACGGCGGCTGCGGGATCGTGAGACAACGAAACAGAATTCATCGCTCTCCGGCTGCTCGAAGCAAGCGTCTCCCCAGTCAGCGACTTGCCCACACTTGCCGTTAACGAATCATGCCTGCCCGAACTAGTTTGATCAAGACAGGTTCAGCGCTCATCTTGATCTGCCTTCTGGCGCTCTCGCTCAGTATCCTGGGCCAAACAGGATCGCGTCCGCAGGATCAATCCGAAATTGTGCGGGTGTTTACTGATCTCGTACAAACCGATGTCATGGTTTTCGACAAGCAGGGGCGTTTCGCCGAGGGTTTGCGCCGGGAAGATTTCGAGCTGCGCATCGATGGAAAGGTAAAGCCGATCGAATTCTTCGAGCGGATCTCAGTCGGAAGCGTCAACGAAGAAACCAAACTCTCAGCCGCCCGGGGAACTTTGTCTGCAGACAAGGCCAGCCCGCTGGGGGCGGTGCCGCTTGATCGTGGTCGGACAGTTTTCTTCTACCTTGATGACTTGCATCTTGGACTGGGTAGCCTCGCGGCGACTCGGAAAGTGATGACTGAGTTCATCGAGAGGGAGATGAATCAGAACGACGAAGCCGCAATAACTTCGGCCAGCGGTCAGATAGGTTTTCTTCAACAGCTAACCGATCAGAAGGCCGTGCTGCGCGCTGCGCTGCAACGGATCAAGTATCGTCCCTATTCCGTTCGAGATTTCGACCGGCCAGCAATGACGGAGTATCAGGCCCTGTTAATTGATAACAATGATGCCGATGTGCTCGAGTATTTTTTAGAGCAGACAATGAGGCTTAATCCCGGCATTACTCGGCAGAGTGCCGAGAATATGGTCAGAACGCGCGTGACTGCGATTTTGCAACAGGCCTCGAACATTACTCGTCATACACTCGTTGGTCTTCAAGAACTGATCAAGACTTCCAGCAAATTGCCCGGACGCAAGCTTGTGTTCTTCTTCTCAGACGGCTTCCTGCTGGACCATCGCAACTCAGACTCCCTGGCAAATATCAGAAAGATAACCAGCGACGCCGCGCGAAGCGGGGTGGTGGTCTATTCCCTGGACGCGCGCGGCCTGGTCGCCAGCGTATCTGATGTCAGCGTTGAATCCGCCTTCGATGTTAGCGGACGACTCGATCGCGCTTCACAGGGTGAGTTGAAGGCCACCCAGGACGGGATGCACGCACTTGCCCGCGACACCGGAGGAAGACCTATCTTTGGGACCAACGCCCTGGGAGTCGGGTTGTCACGCGCGCTGCAGGAAACTTCTATCTATTACCTGCTCGCCTGGAGGCCGAATCGGGAAGCTCAGGAAGGCAAGTTTCGCCGTATTGAAGTGAAGTTATTGGAAAAGCCGGGATTAATGGTGCGAGTCCGTCGTGGATTTTATGACGGAGTGCCTGCGCCCGTTGCGAGCAAGGCGAAGAACCCAAGACCTGGGGTAAGAACGCCGGAAGTGCAGTTGCGCGAGGCCCTCGGAGCCGCGTATCCAGATCGCGGCATTCCGATCGCGTTGAACCTAAATTATGTTCATACGCCGGACAAGAGAATGGTGCTTTCAACTTCATTCAAGATCGCGGCAGAGTCTCTTTCATTTAGTCCCGAGGACGGCAAGCAGAAGGCAGCGGTGCAGATCCTTTGCTTGTTCTTTAACGACCGGGGCCAGTCTGGTGCACGCTTCGCAGAACGCCTGACGGTGACTGCCTTATCCGAGAGGTCGGTGAAGGGTTCGGACGCGAGCGTTGCATACGCATTTCCCGTCTTTCTCGGACCGGGACTCTATCAAGTGCGTATCGCCGCACGTGATGAGAATAGCGGACGAACCGGCAGTGCTCACGGCTGGGTTGAGATTCCTGATCTTTCAGGGGGCAAACTCACACTAAGTAGTGTGATAATTGGGCGGCATGCACCCACTCCTACCACGAATACTTCAGGCAACGGCCAACCAACGTCCGAGCAGGTCGATTTGAGTATCGACCGTCAGTATCCGCGAAACTCTGTGCTCCGTTTTGTCTTCTTCGTATACAACGCGGCGCGAGCGCCTGCAGACTCACATCCGGACGTGGCGGCTCAAGTACAAATCCTGCGTGAGAACCAGCCGGTGATCACAACCGCACTCAAAAAGATCGCGACCGAAGGAGCAGATCTTGATCGGCTCCCTTACGCGGCCGATCTCTCTCTAGCGGATTTACCCGCGGGGCAGTATGTGCTGCAAGTCACGGCCGTGGATCGTGTCTCAAGAACCAGTGCCTTCCAACAGAACCGATTCTCAATTCAATAACTTATGGTGGAGACCTAGCAGGCTGCTGAAAAACTCATTTTGGAGTGCGGAGGCAAGCGTAGCGCGACTCCGCTTTGGATTGGCGAGCCCTAAAACCCCAAAAGAATCCAAAGCGCCGTCGCCGCTTCGCTCTGCCGGCGCACTCCACATTTCG
>CAZVHN010000563.1:0-2015 GCA_964626895.1 uncultured Chloracidobacterium sp.
TAGGTGGATTTTTAATTTTTGATTTGCGATTGGTGGGCGCCCTAATCCAGCTCTCAACCGACCTAAGTGATCCACGAAATCACACAAACCGACACGAAATCTTGTTAGTGTCATTTCGTGTGAATTCGTGGATCGTGTCTAACGCTACTTTGGTTGAGCTAAGGGCCGGGCTGATCAAATCAGGGTCTATTGGACGTGCCCGCCCACCAATAGCAAATCAAAAATCTAAAATCCAAAATCACAAATCCATTGCGCTTCGTCTTCAGCAAACTGTTCTACCTGCTAATCGTCCTGGGCTTCGTTCCCTTGTCGCTTTCTTGGGGACGTCCGTGGCTGCGTTGGGTGGTGCTCGCCTACGATGTCAGTCTCCTTGGTCTCGCGATCATTGATGCGAAACGCGGGCACCTGCCTCAAGGCGCGCAGATAAAACGAGAATTTGGGGGGCGCTTTGCAGTTGGGGCTGAGACTGAGGTCCACATCAAAATCCAAAACAGCACTCCCCGCCCGCTTTCTCTGATTATCAAAGATGAATACCCGCCGCAGATGAGATTGTCCGGAATTCGTGAAGCTAAGGTGCGCCTGGAAGGGCAAAGCTCTGCGGCGCTCATCTACGGCCTGACGCCACCGAAGCGAGGCCGGTTCGAGTTTGGACAAACGGTCGTGCGGTTTCTTTCACCGTTCAGCCTTGCATGGAGTGAAACGAAAGTGGGTGAGCCGACAACGGTGAAAGTCTATCCCAACATGAGACGCGCTCGGGAAGCGGAGCTGAAGGCACTCGGAGCGCGCTCGCTGGTCTCCGCGCACCGCAAGACCTCATGGCGCGGCGAGGGACGTGAGTTTGAGTCACTGCGTGAGTACGTGCGTGGCGACGAACTGCGTCACATTTCCTGGACCGCAACGGCGCGGCGCGGAAAGCTAACCACGCGCCAGTATCAAATTGAACGCGACCAGACGATCCTGATTGTCCTTGATGCCGGTCGTTTGATGACCGCACGGATCGAGCAGGAAACAAAATTGGATTCCGCCGTACATGCGGCGCTGGCGCTGATGTCAGCGGCCGCCAGGGGCGGAGACAATGCGGGTGTGATGGTCTTCGGGCGTCGGATCCAGAGTTATTTGCCTCCCGGTCGCGGTCGCGATCACATCGAGGCGGCGCTCGAGGCGCTCTATTCGGTAGAGCCGGAGATGATCGAGCCTTCTTACGCGCGGGCTTTGGAGTTTGTGGCTGCGAACTGCAAGCGCAGATCACTCGTCGTGCTCTTGACCGATCTCGTGGATGAAGAGGGATCGAAGGAGTTGCTGGCATCACTGAGGCTGCTGCGTCCTCGCCATCTGCCGCTGGTGGTTACCATCGCCGATCGCGACCTGAAGGCTGTGGTGCGTGACGCGCCGGAAACCGCGCGAGAGCTATTCACGCAGTCAGTTGCCGAAGAGATCATGCATCTTCGCGAAGCCGCGCTGCGTCTGGTGGAAGCACAAGGTGGCCTCGCACTCGACGTCACCGCCGCCGCGCTGGCGCCGGCCTTGCTGGAAAAGTACTTGCAAGTGAAGGAAAGAGGCCTGCTTTAGAGACCCCGAGAGAAGAGGACTTGAAGTTGCGGAGCTTGGCGACAGCGTAGCTCCGGGTGAGTGAGGTCAGTGAATCCGGACATACTCTTCAGTTCGATGTTTCTCCCAGTTCGATGACGGCTTCTGTTGTTTTGATGTATCAGGCGTGCCAAACAATTATGCAGTTCAGACAACTGAGGCTGAGCCACTCAACCAGCGCAGAAGGCGCGGCAGAAGGTAGCCAGGGGCAAGCGCCTTAGCGCGCCGCCCCTGGATCACGTCGATAACGCGATCCGCCCTGAAAGGGCGAAAAGGACCTCGCAAAACCAGATGTTGAAACTGTAGCGCGACTGAATACGACGAGCGCGATGTTTGGCGATACTTGCTCCGCCCTTTCAGGGCGCGGTAGTGTTCGTCGGACTTGATCCAGGGGCTGCGCGCAAAGCCGCTTGCCCCTGGCTACCCTC
>CAZVHN010000564.1:0-9490 GCA_964626895.1 uncultured Chloracidobacterium sp.
AAGTCTTCACGCTGAGCGCGAGCTAAGTCTTCACGCTGAGCGCGAGCTAAGTCTTCACGCTGAGCGCGAGCTAAGTCTTCACGCTGAGCGCGAGCTAAGTCTTCACGCTGAGCGCGAGCTAAGTCTTCACGCTGAAGGCGTGGAAGTTAATAGCCGGGGGCAGCGCCCCCGGAAAGCTCAGGACCGTTTCCGACCCTGAAAGGGTCGAACCTCCCGAAGGATAAAGATGGCGCACCCAGGTTGAATGGATGGTGACCGCAACCTTCACCTGGTGGCAATATCTACGACCTTAGAGAATTAAAGTGATGGAAATGTCACTAAGTCAAAAAGAAAAGCGGGCCCCGGGCCCGCTTCTTATGCATGAAGTGTGCTGTGCCGTGGTTAGCTTGGGTTACGTTCTAGAACCGGCCCGTCGGGGCCCGCGCCAGGACGCGTGCTGCTGGCAGGTGCCGCTTGCGAAGTACTCTTGTCCGAAAGATCGGCGCCGATTAAATCGCGAATCTTGCGAATCAAGGCAGGCAAAATAACTGTTTGCGCGGTTGTTGAGAGTTCTTCGACCAGACGGTCGCCGAGAGAACCAACCTCCTGATGCAAGCGGTCAAAAGCCCGGGTTTCCTTAAACCTTTCCAGCAAACCCGGCCCTTCATCCTTGCCGTTGGCCTTTTCTGCGGCGTCAAGACTAGCTGACAAAGGCGTGTAAGCCCGGCCGGTGATTGGCTGGCTGGCGTAAGCGTGGTGTTCCGAGGGAACAAATCTTTCCGATTCGGACTCCATGCCCTCAATCGCGGCTGCAATTCCATAGCCGACGCAGAAACCGACGCCAGCAGCTCCCAGGCTCCAGGCGACGGGACGTTTCTTAAATTGTTCACGCCAATCGAGCGCGTCCTTAACGGTTTCGTATTGCTGCACCACAGTCTCCTTGATTTCAGTTACGGTCTGCGTGATGGAATCCCGAGCTTCCTCCATCCGGAGCTGAAGTTCTTCTTTGGAGAGGTCTTCTTCCGCTACTTCGGGCGCTCGAGCCAAACCTAGAGTTCGTTCTTCAGCCATTGCTTGTCCTTTCTCAGTTCCTCCACCGTCTTGTTAGGCACCAGGTCCTGATGAGCGAGACGGTTCTTCACTGTCAAAATAACGATGCCACCTATGACCACGTAGAAGAGACCCGTCAGTACAAACCCCAGGGCGTATTTCGCTGTCTGGCTAAGATTCGCGTTCGCAAAAAGTGTCGAGACTGCGAAAGCGACGGCCACGTTAAGCAGCGCAAAACCGACGGCAGAGACTATGCCCCCAAGTGCTATGGCAATCCCGCCACGTGCGTAGGCGTTCGCTTCCTCTCTCAGTTCGACCTTAAGCAAGCTCAGCTTGGTATCGAAGAGTTGCACGACGTCATCGCCGAGTCTTCCCACTAACGAGGGCAAACTCTCGGTTTCGGGTTTGAGCGAAGAATCTTTTGCGGTGCCAACAGCGGTTGATGGAGCTGCCATTTACTACCCCCTTTGATTAAGTGCAGCTATAGGTGGCGTCAGTTCTAACGTTGTCGAGAAAGTCTACTGACGTCTGCCGCGAAGGATCAGCCCGAGCACGAGTCCCGCTGCCGCCGAGATTAGAATGGCTTGGCCCGGGTTCTTTCGTGCGTACTCCTTGGCGTTCTCTGCAACTTCGCCCAAGTCTGCGTTCTGTAGCTCTTTGAGCTTGTCGCCCACGACTGAGACTTTGTCGCTCACGTAGTCTTTCGCTTGCGTGGCGGCTTCGGAAATCTTATGACCGTAATCCTGTGCGGTCTGAGAAAGTGCTGTGGCGGTTCCAGTGCTGCTGGAGCCAGGGTTGGTGGAACCAATGCTACTGGATCCAAAGCCGCTGGAGCTGGCTCCCTCGCCCGCACCGGTATTGGTTGCCGGCGCGTTCGGATTAAAGCCTTCTGGGTTTTGTGACATTTCGAAAATTCTCCTTTTCAATCTAGTTGTGAACCGCGAGCTTTCGCTCTTGCATGGGCGCGCCGTCCGCAAAGTTATAGAAAAGCATCGAGCAAGAAACGTGCCGACACTCCTCAAATGAAATCAAGCAAGTATACCTCAGTTACATGAAACGCCTTGTGCGATGGAGTTGTTTCCTTGTTGTTAAAAGGTACAAGCCTTCGATCTCCAAAGGTCGGAAACCATACAAAGGCGACAAACTGGGAGGGTACTGGTTCATTCCGCGATCCAATTGGGAGGAGGGCTTGACAGTGCGCCTCACACGATGGTAAGTAAGTACTTACTTTGGTATCGTACGCCCAACAAACTGACTGCTAAGACCAACTGTGACGAAGGAAATTACAACTCTTGACCAACAGCCGGCACCGGCTTCCGGCGTGCGCATGGCTGGAGACGAACGACGACTGCAGATCCTGCGGGTGGCCGTAAGTCTCTTTGCCCATGAGGGTTTCCGCGGTACTACCACCAAGAAAATTGCGGAGGCGGCTGGGGTTTCGGAGGCGATGGTCTTCCGTCACTACGCAAATAAGGAAGAACTCTATACCGCTATCCTCGACCATAAGGCCTGTTCGGGCGATGCGATCGATCCCGAACTGATGGTGGCTGAGGCCCTCAAACGTAAGGACGATCGCGCCGTCTTCGAGGGACTGGCTTTGGGGGCCCTTGAACATCACGAGAGCGATCCCGAATTCCAGCGGCTGTTGCTCCATTCGGCGTTGGAAGGGCATGAACTCGCACAAATGTTCTTTGAGAAATTCGTGCGGCGAGTTTACGAGTTTCTGGGAGCTTATATTCGTGAGCGGCAACGGGACGGCGCCATCATCAAGATCGATCCCGCAATTGTGGTGCGGGCGTTCATCGGCATGGTCATTCACCACTCGCTCAACAATAATCTTTGGGACCCGCAGCGTCGCCTGTTGAATCTCTCGAACGAAAGCGCGGCAAAACATTTCACTGACATTCTCCTGGGCGGAATCAGCACTAAGCGTGAGCCGAAGAATTCCAGGAAGTATCGCAGGGCGGACGCGAACGGTTCTCCAGTAAGAGGGTAACGGGATGTTTTCTCACAGGCTAACTCAAGTTGCTTTTCTCGCGGTCGTCGTGGTGGCGCTCAGCGTGTTAGCGGTCTCTTGCGGGGGTTCGAAGGCAAACGTTAGAAACGAAGCAACGCCCGTCACTTCGCCGGCGGCGGTCGATGTGACGACGGCGACGGCGATTGCGCGCGATTTGCCTCGCTTTTTTGAAGCGACCGGAAGTCTCGCCGGCGACCAGCAGACCGATGTTGCACCCTCAATTGCGGGAAAAGTCGTAGCCGTGGGCGTGGATCTCGGCAGTTATGTTAAGCGCGGACAGATGATCGTTCGCCTCGACGATGTGGATTCCAAACTTCGCGTCGCGCAAGCGCAGGCCCAGGTTGAGCAGGCGAGAGCAGCCTTACGACAGGCGGAAGAGAAGGTCGGTTTGCGAACTGGTCAGCCGTTTGATCCCGACCGCGTCCCGGAGGTAGCAAACGCTCGAGTAGCTCTGGAGCTGGCTGAAAAAAACTTGCGTCGGTCAGAGAAGTTGATCGAATCCGGAGATGTCTCGCGCTCCTCTTACGATCAGCAAAAAGCGCAGCGCGATCAATTGAAAGAACAGTATGAATCGGCGCTGTCGCTGGCCCGGCAAAATTACGCGGCGGTGTTGACTGCGCGCGCAAATGTAGCAAATGCCGAAACCCAGATGGGGTTGGCTCGAAGAGTTCTTTCCTATGCGCTGGTTTATTCCCCAATCGACGGATACGTCGCCGAGCGCAATGCCGATCTGGGCGAGTATGTTTCTCCCACCTCCAAGGTCGCGACGGTCGTGCGCATTAATCCGTTGCGAATTCGCATTGATATTCCCGAACAGGCAATCTCGGAAGTAAGACTAGGGCAGGCGGTTTCAGTGACCACGAGTGCCTGGCCTGATAAAAGCTTCAGTGGTCGTATTGCCAGGATTTCTCCGAACGTGACTGCCAACTCGCGCACATTGTCAGTGGAGGCTGATATCGAAAACAGCGGGGGGGCGCTAAAGCCTGGTCAGTTCGCGACCGTGCGCATTCTGCAGTCGCGTTCGCAGCCGGCAGTGCTGATTCCCGCGCGGGCTGTGCGGACAGAGTCAGGAGTCAGTCGCGTATTCGTTATCAGGGACGGACGCGCTGAACAGCGGCTGGTCCAGCTGGGGCAGGCTGAAAGCGACCTGGTGGAAGTGAAAAGCGGCCTTGCTGCAGGCGAGCAGGTAGCCACCAGCAACATCGATCAAATGAGCGACGGGATGGCCGTCAGGCAATAGTCAAGAAGTTAAGAGTTCAACGTTTACGTCGTTGCTTTGGAACGTAAGCACGCTAAAGCGTGAACTCTGAACTGAGATGAAGTAATGCAAAAACTAGCTGAAATTTGTGTCCGGCGTCCTGTTTTCGCGACGATGCTGATCCTGAGCCTGACGGTCGTCGGACTCTTCTCGTATCGATCACTCGGCGTTGACCTCTTCCCCAAGATTGATCTACCGACAATCACAGTCACGGTCGTCAATCCAGGTGCTTCTCCGCAGGAAGTCGAGACGGAGATCACTGACAAGGTTGAGGGCGCGGTTAACACCATTAGCGGTATCGATGAGCTTCGCTCGACTTCGGTCGAGGGTGTTTCCCAGGTCTTCATCACTTTCCTCCTGGAAAAGAATCCCGATATTGCCGCTCAGGAAGTTCGCAACAAGGTCGACCTGATCGCGAACGATTTGCCAGTCACCGCCGAGCAGCCGATTGTTCAGAAGTTCGACACCGATGCGGCGCCGGTGGTGCGAATCGCAGTATCGGCCCCGCGCTCCTTGCGCGAGGTCACCGACGTAGCTGACAAAAAGATCAAGCAACAGATTGAATCGATCAATGGCGTCGGCCAGGTGCAGATCGTCGGGGGCCGGACGCGCGAGATACAAGTTTGGATAGATCCGGACAAGTTGCGAGCTTTCAACGTCACTGTCGCCGAAGTCGCCAATGCGGTGCGCGCGCAAAATATGGAAGTGCCGGGCGGCCGAATTGACGAAGGGACCCGCGAACTGACGGTTCGCACGATGGGCCGAATCGTGGAGCCGGCCGAGTTCAATAATCTGATCGTTGCCAATCGCGGCGCCTATTCGGTCAAGCTCAGCGACATTGGCTATGCCGAAGATGGAGCGGAAGAGCCACGAACAGAAGCGCGTTTGAACGGTCATCCGGCCGTCACTCTGATCGTCACCAAGCAATCAGGTCAAAACACTGTGGCTGTTGCAGACGCAGCTAAAGAGCGTCTCGTAGAGATTCAGAAGACACTGCCGCCGGGGTTCAAGACCCAGGTGGTCGGCGATCAGTCGATATTTATTAAGGCGTCAATCAAATCAATCCAGACGCACCTGATCGAGGGCAGCATCCTGGCAGCCATCGTCGTGTTTATTTTCCTTTGGAGTTTCCGTTCGACGGTTATCGCGGCGCTCGCCATTCCCACTTCGCTGATTGCCACGTTCGGGCTGATGGCGGCGATGGGATTTACCCTGAATCAAATCACGATGCTGGCGCTGACACTGATGGTGGGTATTGTGATCGACGACGCGATCGTCGTTTTGGAGAACATCTTTCGATTCATTGAAGAGAAAGGCATGCCTCCTTTCCAGGCGGCGATCGAAGGAACCAGGGAGATCGGCCTCGCGGTAATGGCGACGACGCTTTCCCTCCTCGCGGTGTTCTTGCCAGTAGGCTTTATGGGCGGCATTTCAGGGCGTTTCATGTCGTCGTTTGGCTTCACCGCATCGTTTGCTATCGCGGTCTCCCTGCTGGTTTCATTTACGCTAACTCCGATGTTGTCCGCGCGGCTAATCAAGCGCAGCAAGGATCGGACGACGCCTGACGGAGGGAAGCCGGTCCATCGCGATTCGAAGGAGTCGCGCTTCTACCGTCCGATTGATCGCGGCTATACACGCCTGTTGACCTGGTCCATGTCGCATCGCTGGGTCATCGTCGCTTCGTGTTTGCTGGTAATCATAAGCATCGTGCCGCTGTTCATGTTTGTGGGGAAAAACTTTCTTCCGGTTGACGATCAATCCCAGTTCGAAATCAACATGCGTGCCCCGGAGGGGTCCACGCTAACGTCGACTTCCGCCATCGCCGGACGGATTGCCGCGGATCTCCGCCAGCTTCCCGGCGTCACCGATACGTTAACCACAATTGGCGGTGGCCAGCAGGAGCAGGTCAACGTCGCGACGATTTACGTCAAGCTGAAACCGATTGAGGAGCGCAGCGTTACCCAGAATGACTTGATGGTGCGGGCCCGCTCTGAAGTACTCGGCAAGTACCTTAAAGAGTTTCCGGGACAGTTGCGCACTAGCGTCCAACCGGTCGCCACGATCTCAGGGGGCGGATTCCGCAACGCCGATATCCAGTACGTCATCAACGGGCCAGATCTGGAGAAACTGACAAAATACTCGGATGAGATGTTGGCGAAGATGAAAACCGTTCCGGACGTGGTTGACGCCGACTCGACTCTGGTTACCGGCAAGCCTGAATTGCGAGTCGTCATCGACCGCGCCCGGGCAGCAGATCTCGGTGTTCGAGTCGGCGATATCGCCCAGGCGCTCAATACGCTGGTTGCCGGTCAGAAGGTGTCCACCTTTAACGCGGGCACGGACCAATACAGCGTTCGCGTACGGGCCAGCGGAGAATTTCGCGCCAGCGTAGAAGGTCTGAAACGGATGATAGTGTCTTCATCCAAGATTGGCTGGGTCGGCCTCGACAACCTGGTTCGGATTGAGGAAGGCACTGGACCATCAGCCATCGATCGCTTGAACCGTCAGCGACAGGTGATGTTGCTGGGCAACGTCAAACCAGGTGGATCGCAGGCGGCGGTCATCCAGAAGATGGACGAGTTTGCCAAGGAGATGAAGATTGATGGAGCATACACGACCGGATTGGCCGGACGCTCTAAGGAACTGGGCCGCACAGCTTACTACTTCGGACTCGCTTTCCTCCTGTCTTTTGTCTTCATGTACATGGTGCTGGCGGCCCAATTTGAGTCGTTCATTCACCCGGTCACCATCCTGTTGACACTGCCACTCGCAATTCCATTCGGCATCCTTTCGCTTTTGGTTACCGGACAGACGGTGAATATCTTCTCCGGACTAGGACTCTTGTTGCTTTTCGGCGTGGTTAAGAAAAACGCGATCCTTCAGATCGACCATACCAACCAACTGCGCTCCCAGGGTATGGAACGTTTCGAAGCAATCATTCGAGGGAACCGTGAACGTTTGCGGCCCATCCTGATGACCACCATCGCGCTGGTTGCCGGCATGTTGCCCTTAACGATCTCCAGTGGCCCCGGGTCGGGTACGAGCCGGTCTATCGGAGTGCTGGTTGTGGGCGGGCAGTCACTCTGTCTGCTGCTGACACTGCTTGCGGTGCCGGTCTTCTATTCGCTCTTTGACGACCTGGGGCGCAGTCGCATTTGGGGAGCCATCGGCGCACGCACGACCGGCGCGCTGGCCTGGATGCGACGCAAAGGAGCAAGCGCAACAGCATCGCTCTTCAGCCTGGTAACGAGAGACTAGGTGGTGACGGTTGTCACAGACTCCCAGAGCGACAGCGGAGTTGCGCAGTGATCACGCAAAGACGCAAAGGGGCAAAGACGCAAAGATCAGTTTCAGCGATTCGATTGGAGCTAGTGAGCAAGAAGCAGGTTATTTAGAAGCCATGACTAAGTTGTTCTTCAGATTGTTCCCGCTAACAGTTGTTTTCTGTCTTTTCTGTGCCACGGGTGCAGCGGGCCAGGAACCGATGCCGTCACCAACTCCAGTGCTGCCACCAACTCCAGTGATTGGGCAGAGTTTACAGGTCCCTCCCGTCGCTTCTGACGTTCGGCCAGAGCCGAAGCCTTTGCCGCCGCTCGGCCGCGTCGGTGTGGACATGGAACAGCAGCGACCGCTCTCGCTGCGTGAGGCCCTGACCGCAGCGCTGGAGAACAATAAAGACATCGAAGTTGCGCGCCAAAATGTAAAGATTGCTGAATTTGATTTGCAAGGTTCACACGGCGCTTACGATCCGCGGTTGAGTTCGGCTTCCTACATCGAGCGCATCGAGAGTCCCATCTCCAGTTTCTTGAGTGGAGGCTCCAACGGCTCGATTACCCAAAACGACTTTACCAACACAGCACGCCTGGAAGGTCAGACTGCAAAATTTGGCGGCACTTACCGAATTGATTTTTCCTCGATTCGATTAACCACTAACAATTTATTCACGGCTTTGAATCCGCAGTACCCGACTGCGCTGACGTTCAACTATACGCAACCTCTATTACGGGGCTTGAAGTTTGATAACAGCCGCCGGCAGATTGAGATTGCCCGGAAGAATCTTTCCCTCAGCGACGCGCAGTTTCGCCAGCGGGCGGTTGATACCATTACCGCCGTTCAGCGTGTCTACTGGGACCTGGTCTTCGCCCTGAGAAATCTGCAGATTCAGCGAGATGCCGTGCGAGATTCGCGCACCCAACTCAAACACAACAAACGTCTGGTTGCCGAGGGCGCGTTGGCGCCGATAGACGTCGTCGCAGTAGAGGCACAAGTCGCCGGCTTTGAACAAACTCTTTTCGCGGCCCTCGAAGAGGTCTCGCGCGCCGAGAACAATCTGAAGAATCTAATTGCCGAAAACCGGCAGGCCGAGATCTGGAGCGTGTCACTGATTCCTACTGATTCAGTCGATCTGGTGCCACCCAATGTGTCGCTGGCGGAAGCGATGAAGGCCGCAATGGAGAATCGTCCGGAGCTGCAACAGTCGAACCTGGTGCGCGAAATCAATCAGATCGATCAAAAGTTTTTCCGCGAGCAAACCAGGCCACAAATCGATCTAGTTGGAAGTTACAGCCTCGTGGGACTGGCGGGCGCGGTCAGCGGCGGCATTAACCCTTTCCCTGCTTCCTCCCAGGAGTTGCGTGATCGAGTGAACTTGCTTTCCGTAAACAATGGTCTACCGCCTTTGCCGGATTCTCCAACTCAGACGATTTCGCCGGAACTCATCGGAGGTTACGGACAATCGATCCAGAGTCTATTAGGGAATCGTTACAGCAATTTTCGCGTCGGCGTACAGATCAATTTGCCTTTGCGCAACCGCACCGCAAAGGCGCAGTTGGGCCGATCGCTCGTTGAGGGCCAACGCATTGCCACTCAGCGGGAGCAACTGGAGCAGTCAATTCAGGTGGACGTGAGGAATGCTCTGCAGGTCGTGCGGAGTGCGGAAGCGAGGTTGCGGGCGGCGGCCGCGGCGCGCGAGGCGAGCGAGCAACAGTATGCCAGTGAACAAAGAAAACTGGATGCCGGACAGTCGACGGTTTTTCTGTTGCTGGAACGGCAAACAGCTCTGACTGTGGCCCGCGGAAATGAGCTTCGCGCGCAAACGGATCTGAACAAAGCGTCTGCCGAATTGCAGCGGGCAACCGGCAATGCCCTTACGGGAAATAGCATCGTTGTGCGCGTGCGCTGATTTT
>CAZVHN010000565.1:0-9671 GCA_964626895.1 uncultured Chloracidobacterium sp.
ACTGCCCTGGTTCGATTGGTTCTAATCATCAGACTGGCTGCCTGGTTAGTAAACTGGGCACGTGCGACGGGCCTCAGGCAGTCAAAGACTTTTGAATTCACTCATTTCCTTGCAGATACTATTCCGCAGAGAAACAAGAGTCAGGCGAGAAACTTAAACTGCTCAAACTGTAAGCCTTAGGAAGTTCTGCCATTTTTCAGAACAGAATTATAGTCCGAATTTCCATTGTTGGGTACAAATTTTTGGATCAAATTGTCGATTCTTCAGCCGCATTGGACGCTGTTCGAGAGTAGGGTAATTAGAGGATGGTATTCCTAATTCTGCAACCCGGCGCTTAACCCAACCAAAGGTAGCGTCAGAAACGATCCACGAAGTCACACAAAATGGCACTAACAGATTTCGTGTCGGTTCGTGTGATTTCGTGGATCGCTTGGGTCGGTGGGAATTTCTCAAATAGCGAGAAACTGCGGTCTTTCTTCGGGTCACACAAAAACACAAAGGAAAATGAAATTAGAAGACTACCCGTTACAGACTCATGCCCGGGCTTCAAGGCAGGAGAGTTGGCGCGTCTTCTGCGCCATCGATCTAGCGGCTAGCGTGCGCACCAGTCTGATGAGACAAATCGACCGCTTGCGCGAATCGGTAACCCGCGCTCAAGCGAGCTGGAGCCGCGAAGAAAGCATTCATCTAACTCTAAAATTCCTGGGTGAAATACAAACATCCAGACTAAGCAACCTCTCAAATGCGGCGGCGGGCGCAGTCGCGGACTTCTCACCCTTTCAAATTACCCTCGAGGAAACCGGAGTGTTTCCCAAACACGGTACACCACGCGTCTTATGGATTGGAGTCAAAGATGAGTCAGGAAAGCTCGCCGAGCTTCACACTCGTCTTGAGGAGGCGTGTGCCAGGGAGGGTTTCGCCAAGGAAGAGAGACCGTTTCACCCTCACCTGACACTCGCGCGATTGCGAAAGCAGGAAGGTGTTCGCGCCTTGGCCTCCATGCATAAGACGATGGGATTCGAGCCGGTCAACGTGGTTGTATCAGAGCTGTTGGTAATCAGAAGTGAACCGAGCGGTGCGGGATCCAAATATACGGTAATCTCAAGACATCGGATGGAAGCATAGGAGGCAGGAGCAGGAGGTAGACGGCAGGGGGAAGCATTTTCCATTTCTCATTTGTCATTTTTCATTCGGTCATTTTTCTGATCTCATTTGGTGATGGTTCGTGTTAATTCGTGGATCGTTTGCTTAGCTGAGAGATGAAGAACGATCCACGAAATCGCACGAACGTACACGAACAAGAAGTCAACAATTCGCGAATCCCAAATGAAAATTGAGAAATGTCAAATGAGAAATGGAAAATACTGCCTCCTGCTCCTGCCGTCTGCCTCCTGCCGTCTGCCTCCTGCTCCTGCCTCCTGCTCCTGCAGTTTGTCGAACGGCGGGCAAGATGCCCGCGCTCCAGGGGCAAAGTATCAGGTTGGCAATTGCCGCGGCTTTGGAGGCGGAGGCGGATTTTCTCCACTCTTTTCGCCGGCTTGAGAAAACACTTCCTTGATTGCCCCGACACTCGCCAGCATCGCCGAAGTCTCGATCGGCATGAAGATGACCTTCGAGTTATTGCTCCGCGTCATGTCTCTCAAACTCTCGATGTAACGCGTGGTGATCAGGTATTGCGCTGGATCGCCGGTACCGATGGCCTGAGAGATGCGCGTGATCGCTTCTGACTCGGCTTCGGCCGCGCGCAATCGTGCCTGCGCCGCACCCTCTGCTTGCAGAATGGCTGCCTGCTTGTCGCCCTCCGCCCGAGTTACTGCCGCCTGCTTTTCGCCCTCCGCACGCGTAATGTTTGCCTGCCTGTCGCCTTCCGCCTGAAGTACCAGTGCCCGGCGATTGCGTTCGGCAGTCATTTGCTTCTCCATCGTAATGCGGACGTCTTCCGGAGGGTTGATATTCTTTACGTCAACGCGAGTCACCTTCACACCCCATTTGTCCGTCGCCTCATCCAGAATAATCCGCAGCTTGGAATTGATTTGATCGCGAGAGGAGAGTGTGTGGTCTAAGTCCATCTCGCCCATGACCGCGCGCATGCCGGTAATCGTCAATTGCACAATGCCACCAACCAAATCATTCATCTCGTATACCGCTTTAACCGGATCCGTAACTAGCCAGTAAACCACGGAGTCGACGTGAATGGTCACATTGTCACGCGTGATCACGGGTTGCGGAGGCAGGTCGATATATTGTTCACGGAGATCGATAGACGTCATGCCGGGACGTGCGTTGGTCCAATAAACAGCGCGCGGTCGGTCCAAAAAAGGGATGAGGACGTTCAATCCGCTGCTGGCGACTTTGTCGAAACGGCCGAGTCGCTCGACCAGCATGACCGTGGCCTGCGGGACAATCCTGATCGTTTTCGCTGCAATTACTAACAGCACAATCGCAATAAAACCGAAGAAGAAGAAAGTAAGCAGAAGCTCCATTAGTTTGCCTCCGTGCTGGATGATCGAACGCGTGGAAAATAGGTGATTGCTATTTAGAACTATATCGGATCGGCGACGCTCTTTGGAAGGGTAATACTATCCGACAAATGTAGCTGGGTGACCACGCAGCGGGGGTAAACCGCCCTTCCTGACCTGCAAATTAGCGCTAGTCGAATAGCACGACTCAGGGCTCAAGATCTCGCAGGTTGGGAAGGGCGGTTTACCCCCGCTGCTTGGCCGCCATTCAAGATTGAACTATGAACAGGCTCACCAGATCTCACATTCCTGAAAGTTTGTCGCACAACTTTGGTGGCTTCCATCCACCGAGTGCTTCTTCGACAATTGCCGCCGCGACCAACGCGGCCTCTTCTGCAAAGGGCCGACCGACAATCTGCACCCCAATTGGCAATCCTTCCGCTGAAACGCCCGCAGGCACGGAGACACTAGGCAGGTCGAAAACATTGAATGCCTGCGAGTAACTGAAAGCCCGGAAGGTGCTCAACGTTGTCCCGCCGATCGTTACCTTGAGCGTGTCATGTTTGAGCGCCGGCGTTGCCCCAACCGGAGCCACCAGCAGCGGAACTTCAGTCATCCATTGGTCCAGAGCTAGCCTGAGACGATCGCGCTCCATCCAGGCGCTGATGTACTCGTCAAGCTTTGGAGGGGGAGTATCGTCAGCGGTAGCGAGGCGCCAACGAACAAAGTCACCACCCTCTTCCTCCCGGCCCGTGTAAACATTGCGAAGCTGCACTACCGAGGCTCGCGAAAACAACTTGAGCCATAGTTCGTACCCACGTTCAACGCCGGGTGGACGACGTTGCTCCACGATCAGCCCAGCATCATTTAAAGCACTTGCAGCGCGTGCTACTGCACGACGGGTCTCTTCCGTTACCGGTGCGACGTCATCATCCGTATACCAGGCAACACGGCAACCACGCATCGCTGCGCTCTTGTTCAGCAAAGAGTCCGTAGCGAGTGGCCCGCCTGGCACTCTCGTCTCGCGAAGCGCGCTAAGAAGAAGTCGAAGATCTTCAACCCGGCGCGCCATTGGACCAATCGCCGCCCCCAGCGAGTAGGGACCGATGCTGGGTGGAAAGTGACCCGCGCCCGGAACGATTCCCGTGGTCGGCTTCAGACCCGCGATGCCGCAAACGTGCGCAGGAATCCGAATCGATCCTGCCAGGTCACTTCCCAGCCCGCCGGCAGACATGCAGGTGGCGATAGCTGCGGCTTCCCCTCCACTGGATCCGCCCGGTGTGCGCGAGGCGTCGTGAGGATTATTCGTCCTGCCGAAGACGGGATTGTCGGCTGTGTAATCCATCGCCATCTCGGCTGCGTTGGTTTTCCCGAGAATGATTGCGCCGGCCGTCCGGAGACGCGCGACTGAAGGAGCATCGTCGCGAGGAACAAATTGCGCACGCACCACCGACCCGCTGGTGCTGCGCAAGCCTGCAGTTTCAATGGTGTCCTTTATCGTGATCGGCAAGCCATGGAGTGGACCAAGAGTAGCGCCGCGCATCAGCGAGGCCTCGGCTTGGCGGGCCCGGTCAAGAATATCCGGAGCGATTGTGACGATCGCGTTCAGCGCCGGGTTCAATTGTTCAATCCGCTCCAGGTGGGCCTGGGCCACTTCAACGGGCGAAGCTTGTTTCCCGACTATGAGTCGAACCAATTCAGACGCTGATAAATTTGTCAGTTCTTCTAACAGTGCCCCACCTCGACAACAGGCTTGGTTATGAACTCGCATATAGTAATCCACAGCCGAGGCGACTACCTATTTCTGAGGCCCCGATCACCGCAACCGGCCGCTTGGACCACCAAAATAACTCTGGTCAACTCAACTAGCGCCGGAGGCGCTGCAGAAGGTAGCCAGGGGCAAGCGGCCTTGCGCGCAGCCCCCGGATCAAGTTCTGGAAACGCAACGGCGCCCTGAAGGGGCGCAACTGGGCGTCATCCAACATTGGGTTCATCCGCCCTCGAGTTTCGGCATCCATGCATTCAGCCATAGCAAGGTTCTTTACGCCCTCTCAGGGCGGGTCGTGTTAGTGACGTAACCCAGGGGCGGCGCGCCAGGCGCTTGCCCCTGGCTACCTTCTGCCGCGCCTCCGGCGCTAGTTGAAGCATTTCTCTTATCTACCTCTTGATGAGTTTCTCTATCAGGTTGCTACCCAGACTGTGCGAAGACTCTGTTAACCACTCCTCGGTTCTGAGGCGGGATCGCCGCGTCCTAACCAAAGTGCTCCAGTAACTACAATCATCCAAGTTTTGCATTTCCCGCACTTGTAACTATAATTTAGCTGCTCTGCATATTTTCTCATTCAATTCGCTCGATCCAGGATCATTGGCCTCAATGCCAAAGCTCAGCGGCAAAGGAGTGCGTGCTTGGCGACTCATTTGAGCAGGACTTTCGTCTTGCGCAAGCTACATCAATTATCAGGAATAGTTCCGCTCGGGTTCTTCCTGCTCGAACACTTTTACACAAACTCGAAAGCCATTGACGGCCCGGCCTCCTTCAACAAGGCCGTTGGCGACCTGCAGTCAATCCCTTACATCCTCTTCGTCGAGATCGGCGGAATCTTTATTCCCCTCATCTATCACGCCGTCTATGGTTTGGTGATCACGATCGAGGCACGACCCAATAACTTGAACTACCCTTATCCGCGTAATTGGTTCTACTTAATCCAGCGTATTACGGGCGTGGTCCTTTTCTTCTTTATCGCTTTCCATGTGCTGAACTTCCGCTTCGGCATGATTCCCGGCTTGAACACGATTTCCGTGGCCCACCGGCCGGATCTGGCTTTCGACATTGTTTCCCGAGAATTTCGCATGGTGCCCATCTTCCTGATCTACATGGTCGGCATCACGGCAACCGTATGGCACCTCGCCAACGGCATCTGGTTGTTCATGGTCGACTGGGGCATAACGATCGGCGAACGCGCCCAACGTCTGACCGGCTACGCCTGCATAGCTTTTGGCATCGTGCTGCTGCTGGTTGGTATCAACGCAGCGGTCGCTTTCATACGTCCGGGCGGATTACTGGGAGGTCTTCTCTAGAAGGATGGCAAGCAACGGAATCAAGATAGCAATCGTCGGCGGCGGACTTGCCGGTCTCGCCGCAGCGATGAAGATTGCGGAAGCAGGCCACTCCGTCGATCTCTTCTCAGTCGTTCCGGTGAAGCGTTCCCACTCGGTTTGCGCTCAAGGTGGCATCAACGGCGCTGTCAACACGAAGGGCGAAGGCGACTCGACGTGGGAACACTTTGATGACACGGTCTATGGCGGCGACTTCCTCGCCAATCAACCTCCCGCCAAAGCCATGTGCGAGATGGCGCCCGCGATCATTTACCTCTTCGATCGTATGGGTGTCCCCTTCTCCCGAACTCAGGAAGGATTGCTCGACTTCCGTCGCTTTGGTGGCACGAAGCATCACCGCACAGCTTTTGCCGGCGCTTCCACCGGCCAGCAGTTGCTCTATGCCCTGGACGAGCAGGTGCGCCGATTCGAGGTGGCCGGTAAAGTTAAAAAGTATGAACACTGGGAGATGATGTCCTTAGTGCTCGATGATGCCCAAGTGTGCCGCGGGCTCATCGCGATGGATTTGCAGACCCTGGAACTGAAAGCGTTCCCCGCTGATGCCGTGATCATGGCCACCGGGGGCCCGGGTCTGGTCTTCGGCAAGTCGACCAACTCGATGGTCTGCACCGGCAGTGCAGTTTCAGCTTGTTATCAGCAGGGCGCGCAATATGCTAACGGCGAGTTCATCCAGGTTCACCCAACCTCGATACCTGGCGAAGACAAGCTGCGTTTGATGTCGGAATCTGCACGCGGTGAGGGTGGCCGCGTCTGGGTTCCGCGGCAGCCGGGCGATAACAGATCACCCTCGTCGATTCCAGAAAAGGAGCGTTGGTATTTTCTCGAAGAGAAATATCCGGCCTACGGCAATCTGGTTCCGCGCGACATTGCCACCCGCGAGATCTTTCAGGTGTGCATTGAAGGAAAAGGCGTCGGCGGCGACAATCAGGTCTATCTCGATCTGACACACATTCCCGCGGAGACCCTTGACCGCAAGCTCGGCGCGATTCTGGAAATCTACGAAATGTTTGTAGGCGACGATCCGCGCCATGTGCCGATGCGGATATTCCCTGGCGTGCACTATTCGATGGGCGGGCTCTGGGTAGATTTTAATCAGCGCACAAACATTCCCGGTCTGCTCGCCGCTGGTGAGTGTGACTATTCAATTCACGGAGCTAACCGCTTGGGCGCTAATTCTCTCGTGAGCTGTGTTTTTGGCGGCTTTGTGGCAGCGCCGGCGGCAATCGAGTTCGCCAAGAACATTAAGCGCAACGGCGCGGATAGTTACCGCATTTACGAACAGGAATTGATGCGGCAGCGAGAAATCAATGATGCCTTGATCAAGCAGAGTGGAAACGAGAATCAGTATGTGCTTCATCAGGAAATGGGCAAGTGGATGACGGACAACGTCACTGTGGTGCGTTACAACGATAAGCTAAAGGCGACGGACAACAAGTTGCTGGAGCTGATGGATCGTTACCAGCGCATCTCGATTAACGATTCAAACCTCTGGGCTACCATGGCCCTGCCCCACGCGCGCCATCTGGACAACATGCTCGAGCTGGCGCGCGTGATTACGCTCGGTGCGTTGAATCGTAACGAGTCGCGCGGCGCACACTTCAAACCGGACTTTCCCGATCGCGATGACGAGAACTTTTTGAAGACGACGATCGCGGAGTATTCCGGTGAGGGGCCGGTGATTTCCTATGAGGCTGTCGACGTCTCGCTGATCACGCCTCGCAAGCGCGATTACAGCAAGGCCAAAAAGGAGACGGCTAAAGCTTGAGGACAGTTGGCGAGGGGTAGTGGATCATTAGTTTGAGCTTGAGGACAGATTCAATGTGTTTTCTAATCCCCAAGGGATTTAAGTCAATAGCCGTGGGCGAGCCTTGCGACGCCCACGGAGGATCGGAGAAAAGATTCCCGACCCTGGAAGGGTCAAACAGAGCCCGACGATGTGACCCCTTCAGGGTCAGGCATTTTTCTTTCGCCTATCCGTGGGCGTCGCGCAACGCTCGCCCACGGCTATTAACTTAAATCCCTCCGGGATGATATGCCGAAACCCAAACTGACCCGGTACCGGCAGTTGGCCGTGAGTAGCCAGCGCAGAGGCAGCTAAGGCAAGCGAAAAAGATATGGCCGTAAAGCCGCAAGCATCAATAAGACAGTCCACGTTCCCAGCGAAGTCTGTCGAGATCCATATCAGGCGGCGGGCCAATCCCGACTCGCCTCAATACTGGGAGAGGTTTGATATCCCTTATCGCCCAAATCTCAACATCATCTCCTGCCTGATGGAGATTCAGAAGAACCCGGTAACCAGCGACGGCCAGCCCACCACACCGCCCGTCTGGAGCATGAATTGTCTTGAGCAGGTGTGCGGCATCTGCACGATGGTCATCAACGGAATAGTGCGGCAGTCGTGCTCGGCCCTAATCGACAACCTCGATCAGCCTATCAAGCTGGAGCCGATGTCCAAGTTTCCGAACGTTCGGGATCTCGTTGTTGACCGCTCGCAAATGTTTGATCACCTAAAGCGTGTGCACGCTTGGATCGAACTCGATGGTACTCACGATCTCGGCCCCGGTCCCCGGATGAATCAAGACGACGTGGAGGAGCGCTATGCTTACTCACGCTGTATGACGTGTGGCTGCTGTCTTGAAGCCTGTCCGCAGTATGACGGCGATAACTACATTGGGCCGCAGGCGATTGCGCAGGTCCGTCTTTTCAACATGCACCCTACCGGCAAGATGAGCCGTGACGAACGCCTCGAAGCGCTGCTGCAGGAAGATGGCATCACCAACTGCGGCAATGCACAAAACTGCGTGCAAGTCTGTCCCATGAATATCCCGCTCACCAGAGCTATCTATGAAGAGAACCGCGAGGCCGTAGTGCACGGCTTGTTCGGCTGGCTGAAGAAATAAAGACTGCATCATTGCGAGTCCACTCAGCCACAGAGCCCAGAGCGATAGCGACCGCGTGAAAAGTCTCTACCGCATGCCCGGGCTGTGTTCGAGTGCTGCCAACAACTTCTGGTTCAACATGCCTCAGTACGATACATTTGTACCTTGAAATGCCACAGTGCTTGGCATAGCATGACAGCCCACACGAGGATTGGGTTCCTTTTATCCATACCGACCGGAGTAATTACCGCCGCGCTTACCATCCGGCCTTTAGTGCTATCTTAATGAACAATTACACATGATCGGGCAGACGGTTTCACATTATCGGATTGCGGAAAAGCTTGGTGAGGGCGCCATGGGCGTCGTTTACCTGGCTGAAGATACTCACCTTGGGCGACAGGTCGCTATTAAGTTCTTATCTGACGCACAGGATCATCGCTATCGCGCACGCTTTTTACGTGAAGCGCGCGCCGTCTCCACACTCTCTCATCCGCACATCGCAGTCGTCCACGATTACGGAGAAACAGCCGAAGGTCAGCCCTTTATCGTGATGGAATACATCAAGGGAGAAACCCTGAGTGACCTTCTGCATTCCAGCGCGCTCACAATCACACAGGCAGTGGAAGTTGTTGAAGCGGTAGCAGAAGCCCTGGGCGCGGCGCACGCGAAGGGAATCATTCATCGCGACATCAAGCCCTCAAACGTCCTCGTCGATAAAGAGGGCGAAGTCAAGGTGCTTGACTTCGGATTGGTAAAGCAATTGCACGAGGAGCATGCGCCGGGTGCTGGTCCAGACGCCAACACATTGCTGGCGCGTACGAGCAGCAATGTAATCATAGGGACGCCCTTGTATCTTTCACCGGAACAGGCAATGGGTGCGGAGGTCGATGCCCGCAGCGACCTATTTGCCCTGGGGGCGCTGCTCTACGAATGCCTTGCGGGAAGCCCGGCATTTTCAGGGGGTAGCGTCATTGAGATTGGTGCGCAAATTCTTCACGTCAATCCGCCGCCTCCATCGTCGATAAACAAGCGTGTACACCCTGAACTTGATCGCATTACGCTCAAAGCCCTGGCGAAGAAACCCGAGTCGCGCTACCAGACGGCGGCGGAAATGGTTGCCGATCTCCGGGCCACCCGGAATGCCCTGGATGACGACGACGGTCATCGCACGCAAAGGCTCGTCATATCGAAACCATCCCATTCAAGCGCCTTCAAA
>CAZVHN010000566.1:0-5126 GCA_964626895.1 uncultured Chloracidobacterium sp.
CCCCGCTCGAGCGCCAACGGTGCGACTGGTTACTTCAGCTTTCAACTTCTAGCCCCACCACTCAGGCCCCAGTGTTTCCAGTCAGAAGACCTTTCCTTCCTTGTGATATGCCCGTTGAGATATTACCCAACCAGTCGCGCCGTGGGCGCTCGAGCGGGGGCAAGCCACCCTTCCCAACCTGCAAATTATCCTAAGCCCCTTTTTAGTCTTTCACACGGTCTCTGAAGCCCGGTGTGAATGAGATCAAATGTGACCGTTCATTATACTTTGATATTCCACCTCAAAATCGTCCGGGTGAAAACATTCCCTGCGGATCGAGCTCGTCCTTGATTCGTTTCATCAAGGTGTTCGAACTGCCGCGACGGCCCCAGGCGTCCAGCGCGAGTTTTATCTCCTCCGTAGCGCTCTCAATAACCAGTGAGCCACCAAACGACTGTGCGACATTCCGCAGATGAGCGAGTCTGCTCGAATGTTCCGCAGTGTCCGCGCGCAAGGGTTCCATCATTCGCACACGACCGTCAGCAATCCCTACGTGCCACAAGGACTTCGAGAAGGAGTCAGGATATGTATCCTTGACGATCTTTATGAACTCACCGACCCGCGTCTGTCGTACAGCGGCTCGCCAACTGAGAATTTCATCGAGTTTCGTTGCTGCCGCGGCCAGCCGGCGCCAGAGGTCTCGATCGTTTGACTCTGTTTCAATACGCCCAATCTCCGCTGCGTCACGCATCTGTGCGGTGGCTTTTTCAACCTGATAGCTAACAGTTTTCGCAATGCCCGCGAATCTAATCAGCAGCAAAACATCGCCGGCGGCTGTCTCGACGCCGATTCGATGCGCCAAAGCTGAGGAAACCAGCTCGACCGCAACCGGGAATAGCCGAGTTTCGTGCACCGACTGCGCCACTTTTAGAATGGCTTCCAACGATCCTGTGGCCAGAACCGTAACTTCTTTTGCCGGCCGGGGTCGAAGCTTGAAAGTTAGCTCAGCAATTAGGCCAAGCGTGCCGTAGCTTCCGGTGAACAACTTGCACAGATCATAGCCTGCCACATTCTTTACCACACGGCCGCCGGCCTTCACGAGTTTTCCGTCGGGGAGAACAACTCGCATTCCAATCACGAAGTTCCGGGGCATGCCATAACCACAAGTCTGCGCTCCGGCCAAACCGGTGGCGACGACTCCTCCAAGCGTGGCGTGCCCCTCGTCGGGAGGATCGAGCGGCAGCCACTGGCCACCGGCTGCCAGCGCTTGATTAAAATTCTTGAGCGTGACTCCTGCCTGTGCGCTGGCCACCAGATCCGCGGGTTCGTGATCGAGAAATTGGTTTAAGCGGGCGGTGCTGACAACGACGTTTACCCGCTCGATTGGATTTCCGGCATTGAGCCAAGTGCATGCCCCGGAGGGCACAACTGACCAGCCTTCACATGACGCGAGTTTTATGAGCTCGCAAGCTTCTCCAATGGATCCGGGTGTTACAGAAAAAGATGCGGGGACGCGGAGACTCGGGGACGCGGGGATATTTGCTTCGCCGACGATGGCCGACAAATGTTGGGCGGCATCGTCTGGATTGAAAGGCTGTCTGCCAATTCCCGCGGCTTTGCTTCCTACCGGTGCGGAAAGGCTGTGCTTTTCCGCCAAGTTCGATTGGCTATCTCGCGAGGCTGCGCCTCGCTGTTTCATAATTAACTCTGGCGCCCGCACAGACCCGGTCGCTACCGCTCTCGGTTCTGACAAGACACGCGCTTCGCCACAGCCGGGCAGCAGCGGAATAATTTTGCCGGGATTACACAATCGCGTTGGATCAAATGCCGTGCGCACGCTCAGCATCGCATCCATGTCGTCATCAGAAAATATCAGTGGCAGGAAATCTCGCTTGTCGAGACCGACGCCGTGTTCACCTGTTATAGTTCCGCCAGCGGCGACGCAAGTCTCCATGAGCTCGCGTCCTGCTTCTTTCACGCGGCGCACCTGGTCAGGCGAGCGCGAGTCGAAACAGATAAAGGGATGCAGGTTGCCGTCACCGGCATGGAAGACATTGGCCAGTCTCAATTGATATTTCGAGGCGATCCCGTAACTCGCGGCCAGCACTTCGGGCAAACGCGAGCGCGGGACTACCGCATCCTGGATCATCGAATCGGGCGCTATGCGTCCAACCGCTCCAAACGCGCCTTTACGCGCCGCCCACAGTTTCTTTCTTTCAGCCTCATCACGCGCGAGTCGGCAGGTCCGGGCTCGATACTGAAGGCAGATGTTTTTGACGCGTTCTGCCTCGTCGTCGATTCCCGCTTCAATCCCATCAAGCTCAACTAACAGCGCCGCTCCGATGTCCAATGAAAGTCCGGCGGCGAAAACACTCGCTTCCACTGCCCGAATGATCTCACCGTCCATCATCTCCAACGCGGCCGGCATTACTCCGGCCGCGATAATTGCAGAAACCGCGTGGCTCGCGTCGTTCACTTCGGGAAACTCCGCCAGCAGTGTGCGCACTGCGGGCGGCACCGGCACTAATCTCAAAGTGGCCTCGGTGGCAATTCCAAAAGTGCCCTCGGATCCGACGAAGACTCCGAGCAGATCGTAACCGGTCGTGCCTCGTTCACTGCTTCCGAGATCGACAATCTCCCCACCTGCCAGCACCACGCGCGCGGCGATTACGTGGTCCGTGGTGGTGCCATATTTCAGGCAATGAATACCGCCCGCATTCTCGGCCAGGTTGCCTCCGATGGTGCAGGTCCCCTGGCTTGATGGATCGGGGACGTAGTGCAACCCCAGATGAGCCACTGCCTTCGACACATGAGCGTTGACCACTCCGGTCTGGACCACTGCCGTGCGATTTCCCTCGTCGATGCTCAGGACCTTGCGCATCCGAGCAAGTTCGATCACCACGCCACGGTCCAGCGCGAGCGCTCCGCCTGACAAACCGGTGCCTGCGCCGCGCGGTGTAAACGGAACACCGGCGTCAGCGAGAGCTCGCATGACTTCCGCTGTCTGTTCGGTTGAGCCTGGAAACACTACCGCTCGGGGTGGATATTTGTGTTGTGGCAGACCGTCGCATTCGTAAACGATCAGCTCACTGGGCTGCGAAAGTACGGCATCACGTCCAACAATCGCGCGCAGATTTTCGACTAGTTTATCCAATGTGTTTCGTTGGTATGCCGACCCGAAGAAAGCAATGATACACTACGACTCCGATCTGTCAGAATAGCTTATAAGTCTTAATCTGAACGGCGCGATTGCATCATGCAGTCGTACAGCAACCCAGTGAGTGAAACTCAGGCGTTGAAGCTAATCAGAGTCGAGCGGGGGTAAACCGCCCTTCCCAACCTGCAAATTAGCGCTCTTTGAATCGAACGACTCACCGTCCGCTAATTTGCAGGTTGGGAAGGGTGGTTTACCCCCGCTGAGGTTGGTTAGCGCGCCTGTATCCAAGTCCAAGTGCTTCATCTGCAAATGAAAATCAAACTCCTGTTCGTAGTATTCACAGCAATCACTCTTATGGTTTCTACCTTGCCGACCCACGCCGACGAACGCGCACTGTCACCAACTCTGATCGTCTTCAACGCCACGGTCCACACAATGGACTCGATCAAACCCACAGCTGAGGCTGTTGCTATCTACGGTCAACGCGTGGTCGCCGTTGGATCCAATAGAGAGATCAAGGGAATGGCAGGTGCCGGCACGCGCTTAATCGACGCTCAAGGCCAGTTGGTGTTGCCTGGCTTTAACGATTCGCATGTGCATTTCCTAAGCGGCGGGTTCCAGCTTTCGAGCGTCGACCTGCGCGATGCGGATACGCCGCAAGAATTTTCCGATCGTATCCGCCGCTTTGCGGAGAAACTTCCGGCCGGGCGTTGGATCACCGGGGGCGACTGGGACCACGAGCGTTGGGCCAACGTTAATGGCAGCGCGCCGCTGCCCACCAAGGAGCTCATCGATCGCTTCACACCCAACACTCCGGTATTTGTCAGCCGTCTCGATGGACACATGGCTCTCGCTAACAGCCTCACTTTGAAGCTGGCCGGCGTAACGCGTGAAACACCCGATCCGCCAGGCGGTCTGATCGTGCGTGACGCGAAGACGGGCGAGCCAACGGGAGTCTTGAAAGATGCGGCGATGAGTTACGTCTGGAAAATCGTTCCCGACTCGAGTTTCGACGAAAAACTTGCAGCCGCCCGCGCGGCCACCGAGCATGCAGCACGGCTCGGCGTCACCAGCGTGCAGGATATGTCCGCGGGGAACGATGTTGGCGTCTACCAAACGCTACTGGATCGCGGGGAGCTGAAGACCCGCATCTATGCCGTTTCACCCTTGCCTGCCTGGGAGCGTATGGCGCGAACAGGTGTACGCGCACACTTCGGCGACCAGATGTTGCGAATTGGGGGCCTGAAGGGCTTTTCCGACGGCAGCCTCGGCTCAACCACCGCGTTCTTCTATGAGCCATACAGAGATGCGCCGAATACAAGTGGCCTTGCCGGCGACGAGATGTTTCCGGAGGGCGCGATGCTCACACGTGTGCGCGATGCCGATCGCGCCGGGCTGCAGATCATGATTCATGCCATTGGAGATCGGGCAAACGATCTGATCCTGTCGATCTTTGAGCAAGTAACCCGCGAGCATGGTGAACGCGATCGGCGCTTTCGCATCGAGCACGCGCAACATTTGCGGCGCGAAGATATTTCCCGCTTCAGCCGCGCCAAAGTGATTGCCTCGATGCAGCCGTATCACGCGATTGATGACGGCCGTTGGGCGGAGAAGAGGATTGGCAATGAACGCGCGAGAACAACATATGCTTTCCGCTCGCTGCTGGACGCCGGCGCCACACTCGCCTTCGGCACCGACTGGACCGTGGCGCCGCTCGATCCGGTGCTGAGTATTTATGCGGCGGTTACTCGTCGCACGCTCGATGGGAAAAACCCGCAAGGATGGGTTCCTGAGCAGAAGATCTCGGTTGCAGAGGCTGTTCGTGCCTACACCGTGGGTTCGGCTTATGCGGAGTTTCAGGACGGAGTGAAGGGAAGCATTACTCCAGGCAAGCTAGCCGATCTGGTGATGCTGTCACGCGATATCTACAAGATCGATCCGAAGGAGATCGAGAATGTGAAGGTCGTGTTGACTATAGTAGATGGACGAA
>CAZVHN010000567.1:0-3817 GCA_964626895.1 uncultured Chloracidobacterium sp.
GATGTAGTTGTTTACGATCCTCCACACATCCCAAATCAGGGTAAAGACAAGACGAAGGATTTCAACTCTCGCTTTGGATTAGGCGAGCGATCACCCAAAGAGAGGGGATATACTTTCTCGCACCTGTACCCGCCTTTCATGGGCGAAGCCTATCGCGTGTTGATTGCCGAAGGTGTTTTGTTCTGCAAAATCGCTGACTACATACACCATCATCAGTACCAGTGGGCGCACGTCGAGTTGATTCAGGCCGCGACCGCAGTGGGCTTCCGAGCTTGTGATTGCATTATTAAGACACGCACGGCTCCTATCGTTGACCCAAGATGGAAAGTGGCTCATCACAGTCGCAGACAGCATTCTTACTGGTTAGTATTTCGGAAGTCTGCCAAGTGCGAGTGAAGCTAAACCTGAATCTTCGTATCCCACTCTTCCAGCATCGCGCAGTTACTGACCCGAAGATTTCTCACAGAACATTTCCCGTCCGAGCCATCAAAGTGAACGTGAAAAATAATCTGATCTTCGAGCAATATATTTGCGCCCAAACTCTGGCGCCCCTTCCGTTTCCCGACGCCTTGAAAGATACCTGTTTTGATAAGCCTAAGACTATCAATGGAAATCTCTAATAACTGGTAGTGGACAAGGGGTAAGCGCCAAATGGCCCGCAACATTAAGATAATGTCGTATCGGCTCAGGTGATCCAACACCCGGTTAATGAGTGTGGGAGCATCCCAAGGTTCGCGCTCTGTAGTGCAGAGCTTTGTAATGCTAATCAGCTTGGGATTGGTCCCTTTTCCGGTCTCGGTTTTAAGCGAGATTTTCCGATCTTCGACCAGCAGATCATGCCCCGCCAAGTTGCGGCCAGTACCTTCAATAATTGTGTAAGGCTTCCTCGCTCTGTTGAACGCCTGTTCTACCAGCGACTCAAAGTAAATCCCCTGCGGTGGTACAAGCGGATATATTGAGTGGTGGACGTTTACAAGGGTCTTTATTGCTATCAGAAATGCTTCATCAAATATACCGCTGTGGGCCGCTGGCATGGTTCGCCATGCTAACCTAGCCACACTTTTTCAGCAACACAGACTTACAGCACTATTCTTCCCGAGGCGCGCTCGATTGCTCAGCCGCACAATGGAATGCTAGACTCCCATCCGCTATTCAAACCTCGGTCACCAATCCGGTAATTCAAACATGCAAGCTCTAATTCTGGCTGGCGGTAAAGGCACACGCCTGCGCCCGCTGACCGTCTACACTCCCAAACCAATCGTACCGATATGCAACCGCCCCTTCTTGCTTTATCAAATCGACACTCTTTGCCGCGCCGGCATAACGGATATAACGCTTTCGTTATCTTACCAACCTAACAAGATTGAGCACTTGCTTGGCGATGGCTCAGACTACGGTGTGAAGCTTAAGTACACTGTCGAGCCCAAGCCGATGGGCACAGCAGGCGCTTATAAGTTCGCCGAGGACGTCATTCGCGAGCCCACCGTGGTCTTCAACGGCGACATCTTGACAGACTTGGATTTAAAAGCCGTCATTCGCGAGCACAAGGGAAGAAAAGCCGCCGCGACGATTGTATTGCAGCCTGTCGAGAACCCCCGAGCCTATGGTCTGGTAGAAACAGAGAGCGACGGGCGCATTCATCGCTTTCTTGAAAAGCCCAAGGAAGAAGAGATTACCTGCAACACCATCAACGCAGGTACATATATCCTCGAACCCCGAGTCCTCGATTTCATTCCGGCGGGCGAGAATTATTCATTCGAATACGGTCTATTCCCCGATCTGCTAAAACGGAAAGAATCTTTTTATGCGCATGTGCCGCCGCGCACTTACTGGATAGATATCGGCACGCCGGAACGTTATCTTCAGGCCCATCAGGACCTGCTCGCTAATCGCGTCGGCCGGATCCACATCAAGGAACGCCGCGGATCGTTTGATTCAGCGACCGTGGCTCAGATTGATGAGCTTTCAATCATCGGTGACGACTGCCAGATCAAGCCAGGTGCCCGAATAATCAACTCGGTGCTCGGGCAGGGCTGCTTCGTTGAGGAGCGGGCCCACGTTGAGAACTCAGTTATCTGGCCTCATACGCGCATAGGCACCGCGGCAGAAGTGTCGAATGCTATTGTGGGGCGCGGTTGTCACGTCGGGCGTTCGGCCGTAATTGGACCGAGATCGGTTTTGGGAGATAAGACGTCAGTGACTGACTACACGATCACAGGAGGCGAGAAGCTGTGAGCGAAGCGCTCGCGCCAATCAAGTTCGGCACGGACGGGTGGCGGGCGATTATTGCCCGCGAGTTTACCTTTGCGAACCTGGAACGAGTGTCCCAGGCCTATGCCGACTATCTCGCGACAACTAGAGAGGAATCGCTAGTAGTGATTGGCTACGACCGGCGTTTCCTGTCCGAGCACTTCGCGCGACGGGCTGCCGAGGTGATGGTAGGAAATGGATTTCGGATTGCTCTTTTTCAGGAAGCGGTTCCAACGCCACTAATCTCCTGGGCGGTCAAAGAACTAAAGGCCAGCGGTGGCATCGTGATCACTGCGTCGCACAACCCTCCCGACTTTAGTGGCTTCAAGATCAAGGCCCCCTGGGGCGGAAGCGCTGCTCCGGAGACGACAGCGGCAGTGGAAACCCTGGTTGATGCTAATCCGGCCAAACGCAGCGCCTTTTCGTCTGATGGTCGCGAACTACTCGAACCGCCGATAAAGAGTTACCGCGAACAGATTGCTTCCTACATAGACCTTGAGCGCCTGCGGAGGTCAGAGCAGACCATCGTTGTAGATCCCATGCATGGCTCTGGCGGTCGGTGGGTTGAGAGTTTGCTGGCCGGGGGAGCATTGAAGGTCGAGACGATTCGCGGCGATCGTGATCCATTGTTTGGAGGATTCAATCCCGAACCGATAGACAGCAACCTCGGTCCACTAAAAAAGCGCGTGGTCGAGATGAAAGCTCTCGTGGGGTTAGCCACCGACGGTGACGCCGATCGCGTGGGAGCGGTTAACGAGCTGGGCGAGACCATGACCATGCACGACGTCGTGCCGCTCGTCCTGCTCCACCTGGCTCGCAATCGAAAGATGACTGGCGGTGTTGTCAGAACCTTCTCGCAGTCAGTGCTGCTGGGAAGAATCGCAGCAGCGCACAGTCTCAAGATTTACGAAACGGCAATCGGCTTCAAGTACATTGCCGACTTGATGCTTAAGGAAGACATCCTGATCGGCGCCGAGGAGTCCGGAGGCATCGGAGTCAAAGGCCACATTCCCGAACGTGACGGCCTACTCAATTCGCTGCTCCTTTTGGAAGCGATTGTAGCCGCCGGCAAGACACCTTCCGAGATGCTGCGCGAGTTGCACCGGGAGTTTGGTGAGTTTCGCTTTGGGCGCCGCGACCTGCACATCGGGGTGGAGCAAGGGATGAAACTCATTAAGAGTCTGGCTTCCCAGCCACCCTCAGAGTTTGCAGGACGCAAAGTGAAGGACGTTCAGACCATCGACGGTGTAAAGCTTGTTTTCGAGGACGAATCATGGCTCCTGTTCCGACAGTCAGGCACTGAACCCGTGCTGCGTATCTACGCCGAAGCCACTTCAATCAGCCAGGTGAATCTACTTCTCGATGAAGGGCAGAAGGCTGCACATGCGGCCCATTAGGACTGCTTAGCTTCAGTATTGTAGTGGGGAGCAAGCGATCGATCGCAAGCGTGCGAACTCAATCAGAGCCGGTGAGCGGTAGATGCTCTTATGAAAATAGAAGTTTAATCGAATCAGACTGACGGCTCTCGTTCTATTTTCATTCGCAGTGGCGAATCGGGGTTCATGAC
>CAZVHN010000568.1:0-5788 GCA_964626895.1 uncultured Chloracidobacterium sp.
GCAGGCTGCTGAAAAACTCATTTTTGGAGTGCGGAGGCAAGCGTAGCGCGACTCCGCTTTGGATTGGCGAGCCTTAAACCCCAAAGAATCCAAAGCGCCGTCGCCGCTTCGCCCTGCCGGCGCACTCCACATTTCGCTCTCTTCGTACGCTGAAAGGGTTTTTCAGCAGCCTGCTAGAAGAGTCCGACGGGAGGCATAGCCTCAGTAAAATCGAGTAGTTCACGGTAAGGCGGAGCCTTACCGCACTGGGTGGCGGCAAGCCGCTCAAGAGGCAAGCCGCCCTTTCTGACCTGTAAGTTAGCGAGGCTTGAGCCGTCCTTTTGGGAGTGGGTTTGTGCTTATGACCGCAGCACTCAAAAGAGTTGAATGCCAGTATCGGTAGTTAGTGCTCCTCGGTTCTGTCCTCTTTCCGAAATTCGAAATCCACCGCCGCCTCGTGTATCATTTTCCCGCTCCCGCAAATCTTTAACGCTAGCCTGCAAAACAGATGGATCAAATTCTACGCGCTCGCATCAACCGTCACCTGACACCCGGCACTCGAAACCTTCTCTTTTTCGTCTTTCTTCTGTTAGTTGCTCCGGCGCAATTCTCCGCGCAACAACCGCAGCCCGCCGACCCAACACGTCTGACCGTCGATTCCATCTTTACCTATCGAACTCGTTCGCTCGGTCCGGTACAGTGGCAACAGGACGGCACCGGCTACCTGGCCCTTGAGCCTTCTCCCGGCAAGAAGGGGTTCCTCGACATCGTGCGTTACGACGCGCTCAGCGGCGACCGCACGATCAAGTTGTCTGCGGAGAAGCTCACGCCCGCGTCTGCTGCTGAGCCTTTGCTGGTTGAGAATTTTGATCTGAGTGCCGACGGGCAGAAACTGCTGGTGTTCACCAAGTCGGAGCGCGTCTGGCGGGGCAACACACGCGGCGACTACTGGGTCGTCGATCTCAAAGACGGTAGCCTGCGCAAACTCGGTGGCGCGGCGGCCAAGCCATCGACATTGATGTTTGCCAAGTTCTCACCAGACGCCACGCGCGTCGGCTACGTGCGCGAAAACAACATCTACGTCGAAAACCTTACCCGCGCATCCAGCAGCGGTATCAAACAAATCACCAAGGACGGTTCGCGCTACATCGTCAACGGCACCTTCGACTGGGTTTACGAAGAGGAGCTCTTCTGCCGCGACGGTTTCCGTTGGAGCCCCGACGGCAAGAACATCGCTTACTGGCAACTCAACACCGAAGGCGTGAAAGAGTTTCAACTGATCAACAACACGGCGGGTCTCTATCCCGTAATCACCTCGTTCCCTTATCCCAAAGCCGGCGAGACGAATTCAGCCGCGCGCGTGGGTGTGGTGCGGGCCTCAGGCGGCACGACGCGTTGGTTCGATATTGCCGGCGACCCGCGCAACCAATATCTGCCGCGCATGGAGTGGGCCGCCAGCTCGGATGAAGTCGTCATCCAACAACTCAACCGGCTGCAGAACACCAACATCGTCATGCTCGGCGACATAAGCAGCGGTAAGGTGCGTCCCATACTCACCGAAAAGGATGAAGCCTGGGTCGATGTCGGCTGGGGCGACCTCGATTGGGACAAGACCGGCCTCGCGCGCGGTGACGTCGAATGGATTGATATTGGCAAGCGTTTCCTCTGGACCAGCGAACGCGACGGCTGGCGACACATCTACTCTGTTTCGCGCGACGGCAGCGACGTGAAGAACATCACGCCCGGCGAATACGATGTGATGGGTGTGGAAAAAGTGGATGCCGCGAATGGCTGGCTTTATTTCCGCGCCTCACCAGAGAATTCCGGTCAGCGTTATCTCTACCGCACCCGGCTTAGTGGCGAAGGCAAAGCTGAAAGGTTGAACTCCGAGCCCGGCACGCACGCTTATAACATCTCGCCGCGCGGCGATCTGGCGCTTCACTTTTTCTCGACCTTCAACCGCGTGCCTAAGTCAGAAATTGTGCGTCTGCCGGATCACACGGTTGCGCGCACGTTAATTGACAACGCTGCATTGCAGGAGCGGATCGAGAAACTTAAGCGTGGCGCACAGGAGTTTTTCCGTGTGCCGATAGGTGAGGGAAGCGAACGGCTGGAGATTGACGGCTGGGTTATTAAGCCTCCGGATTTCGATCCACAAAAACGCTATCCGGTGCTCTTCCATGTTTACGGCGAACCGTGGGGACAAACCGTGCTCGATGCCTGGGGCGGACGCAACCAGCTTTGGCACATGATGCTGGCGCAGCAGGGTTATGTCGTGATGAGCGTCGACAGTCGCGGCACTCCCGCGCCGCGCGGACGTGCGTGGCGTAAGTCTATCTATCGGAAAGTCGGCATCGTCAATTCAATGGACCACGCAAACGCCGTCCGAGCAATCAAGAAGTGGCCTTACGTTGATCCCACGCGCATCGCCATCTGGGGCTGGAGCGGCGGCGGCTCGTCCACTCTTAATGCGATGTTTCGTTATCCGGATGTTTATAACGTGGGGATGTCTGTCGCTCCGGTTCCGGACCTTCGCTATTACGACACGATCTACCAGGAGCGTTACGGAGGCCTGCCTCAGGATCACCCTGAGGAGTGGACGCAGAGCTCACCGATTACGTTTGCGGGACAGTTGCAGGGGCAGCTACTGGTCGTGCATGGCACCGGGGACGACAACGTTCACTATCAGGGAACGGAGGCGATGGTTGATAAACTGATCGCCGCCAATAAGCAGTTTGCGATCATGCCCTACCCCAACCGATCGCACGGCATTTCCGAGGGGCCGGGGACGCAGCGGCATCTGTACGGTCTGTTGACGCGCTACCTGAACGAGAAACTTCCTGCGGGCGGGAGGTGACGCGAAACGGGGAGATGCGGAGACACGGAGACGGGGAGACACGGAGATGCGGAGACAGGGAGATGATGGGGACTGATTGTAGGGGCGTCCCTCCGTGGGCGCCCCAGGTTTCGTCGGCACTAACCGAGACACGGAGAAGGGGCGAGGCGGAGATGCTGAGACGGGGCGAACGATTGTTAGGCTTCACTCCGTCGACCGCTTGTGCCTCCGTAACCGCGGGCGCCCACGGAGGGACGCCCCTACAATGATACTGGAGATTCTCAATGCAGAAACACGCTTTAACCCTACTAGCACTTTTCATTCTCCCGGTCACCACAGCCGCCGCTCAAGGTGGCACATCTCTCGTCACTCAGTACTCAGCACTCAGTACTCAGGACTCAACACTCAGCTCTCCGTCGCCGGCACCTGGTTTCGTTACTTCTTACTCTTTGATCCCGCTCCGATTCTGGCGAAGGTCCGTATACCCGTCCTCGCGATTGTCGGCGAAAAGGATTTGCAAGTGCCACCCAAAGAGAACCTGGTGTTGATCGAGGCTGCGTCAAAGAAAGGCGGCAACAAAAAGTACACCGTCCTCCTCATGCCCGGCCTCAACCACTTGTTTCAAACCACCAAGACTGGATCACCCGTCGAGTATGGCGCCATCGAAGAGACAGACTCCCCCACCGCGTTGCAAACCACTTCAGACTGGATCCTAAAACAAACGACCCCTCGCAAACGCGCGAACAAGAGGAGGGGAAGAGATTGATGCGGGCGAGGGAATTTCGGATTGCGGATTCGAATTGCGAATTTGTCCCGTCCAGCGTTTGTGACTTTGTCCTGACGTGCTACCTGCAACCAGGTCTTAATCAAATCTTCGTCACGCGAAATCCGCAATCCGAAACACAATTCGAAATTCCCGATTCGGATTTACCAACTCGCCGTTTTCTGTTTGCTTACTGCTTCTGGTAATCTGCGTAATCTGTGGATTCTCCGTATGTCATTCCAGCAATCGCCGCCGAGTCTCGGCAACCAATACGAAGATGACAGAGTGCTCCGTTCGTACTTAGCGCGCGTTCTTCCCGAAACAATGCTTAGAGAGATAGAACCTTCGCTCAGGGAGATGGGGCGGCTCGCGGGCGGCGATCTCTACCAGATGCAACTCGCCGACAGACTTAATGGGCCTGCGTTGACGCAATGGGACGCCTGGGGGAACCGCATCGATCACGTTGAAGTGACGCCTTTGTGGCGTGAGGCTGAGCGCATCGCCGTTGACTACGGGCTGGTAGCCACTGCCTACGAGCAGAGGCACGGCAGTTTGTCGCGGGTGCATCAGTGTGCGCTCGCCTATCTTTTCACACCCTCAACCGACATCTATAGCTGCCCTCTGGCTATGACCGACGGAGCAGCACGTACACTCCTCAGTTCGGGAAACCAGGCATTAATTGATCGTGCGGTGCCGCATCTGACAACTCGCAACCGGGAAGACTTTTGGACCGCCGGCCAGTGGATGACTGAACTCGCCGGCGGCTCCGACGTGGGCTTATCGGAGACAGTGGCCTACAGAACCGGAAGCGGACCGGGGTCCCCAAACGGGCAGCCCGGCTGGGGTGGTGGTAGCGACCGGGTTTCAAGTGATGTCCAAAGTCCAACGTCCAATGTCCAAAGCGCTTCAAACTCGAAACTCGAAACTCGAAACTCGGAACCAGTCTGGCGGCTGTACGGCAATAAGTGGTTCGCCTCCGCTATTACTTCACAGATCGCCCTAACATTGGCTCGGCCTGAAGGCAACCCTCCCGGTGGGCGTGGACTTGCGCTCTTCTACCTTGAATTGCGGGATGAATCTGGTCGGCTGCGCAATATTCAGATCAATCGCCTCAAAGACAAGCTGGGCACACGCAAAGTTCCGACAGCGGAATTAACTTTGGTTGGGACACCGGCGCAGCTCGTGATAGGAACAACCGACGGCGTCCGCAACATCGCGCCGCTGCTCAATATCACTAGACTGTGGAACGGCATCAGCGCTGTCGCTCTAATGCGACGGGGCGTTGCACTCGCGGCTGATTACGCGCGCCAACGCACAGCCTTTGGCGCGCCGCTCTCCGAAAAACCTCTGCACATGGACACTCTTGCCGGCCTACAAGCCGAAGCTGAAGCCGCTTTTCACCTCGCCTTCTATGTTGCGGAGTTGACTGGTCGCGCTGAGACCGCTGGGACAGATGCGATGCTTGTCAGAACCGCGAGCGGTAGCGACCGGGCCGAAGCGTCGCCTGTTAGTAATGCAGCCCCCGAAATCGATGAAGCCGAAACCGTGTTGCTACGCCTGCTCACGCCGGTAATGAAACTGACTACGGGAAAACAGGCTGTGCTGGTTCTGAGCGAAGTGGTCGAAGCTTTCGGTGGGGCGGGTTACGTTGAAGACACGGGCCTGCCGCAACTTTTGCGCGATAGCCAGGTCTTGCCCATCTGGGAAGGAACCACCAACGTGCTCTCACTCGACACCCTCCGCGCCCTTGGCGTGGGAGGTCCAACGGGCAATGTCCAAAGTCCAACGTCTGATGACCAAAGCCATATCACAACCGCGAGCGGACCGGGGTCCCCAGCCGGGCAGCCCGGCTGGGGTGGTGGTAGCGACCGGGTCGAAGCGCCGCTTGGCAATACCGTGAGCGGTAACGACCGGCCTGCATCTTCCGCCCCCTTCCAGGCATTCAAGTCGGCAGTTTCCAACTGCCTCACTGAAGCCCGCGATCCCCGACTCATCGACGCCGCACGCATCGCTCACTCAGCCTTGGACCATGTCGAGAGTTGGCTCGCACAGGCAAAGGACCAAACAGCATTAGAATCCGGAGCTCGCCGCTTTGCCATGACTCTGGGACGCACAATGGAACTCGCACTCCTAATTAAACACGCTCAATGGTCACAAGATCACGAAGCCGACGGACGTGCCACCGCCGCCGCCCGGCGTTTTGCTAATTC
>CAZVHN010000569.1:0-4606 GCA_964626895.1 uncultured Chloracidobacterium sp.
GGACAGCGGGGCTCGGTCCAGTATTTGTTTCAGTATCCGGGCGATCCATTGACACCCGGAAAGCCCTCGATTCCAGGCGTCGCGAGGTTGAAGATCGAGGAAGCAACCAATCTGACGCGCATCCCCGTACAGCCAATCTCATACGGAGACGCGCGCCGGCTGCTGCAACCAATGCGCGGGCCGGTGCGACCCAGTGGTTTTCAAGGTGGATTGCCGTTTGCATATCACGTCGGTGGTACTGACGATCTGCGGGTCCATCTGAAAACCGAGATGGACTACCAGATTCGCAAGATCTGGAACGTAGTGGCTCGCATCGAGGGTAATGATGAAAGGGATCGGTGGGTGATCATGGGCAATCACCGCGATGCCTGGACCTTCGGCGCGGTAGATCCAAACAGCGGCACAACCGCCATGCTGGAAGCCGCGCGAGGCTTTGGCCAGTTGTTGAAGAACGGTTGGAAACCGCGTCGCACGATCGTGCTTTGTAGTTGGGATGGTGAAGAGTATGGGCTGATCGGCTCAACGGAATGGGCCGAAGAATATGCCGACGAATTAAGAGAGAAAGCAGTCGCGTACCTAAATATGGATGCAGCAGTTTCGGGTGCAAACTTTGGCGCGTCATCCGTCCCGTCGTTGTGGAAACTGATTCGCGGCGCGACGCGGGACATCCGCGATCCCAAAACGGGAAAGAGCCTCTATCAACAATGGCAGGACCGAAGTCGCGAGTCACGCCCTGAACCGGAATTGACTGATGCCCAAACTGGTTCGGACGTGAGCATCGTCGAGGCGCGCATTGGCGCGTTGGGATCAGGCTCAGATTACACCCCGTTTCTGCAGCATCTGGGTATCCCCTCCCTCGACATGGGGTTCGGTGGTGATTACGGCGTTTACCACTCCGCCTATGATTCATTTCACTGGATGACACGCTTCGGTGATCCGACCTTTGCTTACCACGTAGCGGCCGCGCAGTTGTGGGGCACGGTGGCAATGCGTCTGGCTGATGCGGACGGACTTCCGTTCGACTACGTAGACTACGGCGCGCAGATCAACGAATTTTTTGACGAGAGCGTAAAAACGGCGAGACGCCGGAATCTATCAGCCGCATTTGATGAAAAGGGAATGAGCGAATCGATTGCAGACTTCTCCAGTGAGGCTGGCCGGGTTGAGAAGAGCCGGCAGGAAACAGTGCTCGAGCTCGAGCGAACTCGTGTGGAAGCGAACGATCGGCATCGGAGGGCGGAGGCAAGATTGAAACGCATCAACGACGCGTTGCTGGCAACCGAGCGCGCGCTAACTGACGTTCGAGGACTGCGTGGAAGGCCCTGGTACCGGCATCAGATCTACGCGCCGGGATTCTATACGGGCTACTCAGCTCAGCCGCTTCCTGACTTTCGTCAGGCGCTTGAAGATCGAAGCACGGCCAACGCAAAAGAAGCTCTGGACAGAATCGTCGCGGCAATCAAGCGAGCCACCGAAGTATTGCGCAAGGCGCGTGACTAAGTCTCGCACTTGAAGGACTGGACATTTTCCATTTGGCATTTGGCATTTCTCATTTGTCATTGCAGAGCAAAGGCAGAAAGCAAAAACGGACTCGCGTACTTAAGTCGAGTCCGTTTTTGTCTTTTCAATGACAGATGCCAAATGGAAAATGCCAAATGGAAAATGCTCAGTTTTTCCCTTTCGCTTTTTCCTCCTTGCCTTTTCCTTTCCTTTCAACCGGTGGCGGTAACTTCTTAGCAGCCTCCAGTATCGACTCAGCATTTTCTGTGAGCTCTTCAAACCGAGCTATCTCTGCATCGCCCTTAGCTTGTTCGCGCAAAGGCCGCAACTGATCGAAGATTCGAGTTGCCTCCGCTGCCAGTTTCCGGAGAGCCTTGGGAATCAGCGGGTTCTTTTCGTCGCGCGCGCTGACATCGTCGATATTGGTAATGGCTTCGTCCAGGATCTTGGCAATGTCCCCCAGCAATTCCGCACGTGAACCGTTTGGCAGCTCCCCCCACTTTTCAGAATCTTTCTCTAGTTGCTTTGGACTCGGAGCATTCATCCCGGTCAATACCAGCAAGCGGCGATCTGCTGCTTTCACAAAAATCTCAATACGCTGATCCAAAACTTGGGCATCCTTGACGAGTTCCACCTCCTGGGGGTTCAAGTGATCCCGAGACTGAACAGCTCCGGCCGAACTGAAGAGAGTCAAAGCCGGCAGGCAGAGGAGGGCCAGCGCAAGTAAATTAGTTCGGGAAGCTATCATGGTCTTCTCTCCGGCGCCGCTGGGCTGTTCTTAGTTGGTTTGTCCGGTGGTTTTTCCTCGGCCTTTTTCTGAGGTTCACGAAACACCGTGTGTCCGTAGAAAGAATTGAGTGCTTCAGTTCGTCCTTTCCGCGCGAATTCCTCCAACTCCTTGATCCAAACGGCGTACTCCAAAGGCGTGCTGCGTCGGATTGCGGTAAGGCGCGGCCCGTGTGCGCGCAGAGCTAACTCGAGCCGCTTATAGAGATCTCGGGTCTTATTCTTATCGCGCATCATCGGGCTGAGATAACTTAGCGCATCATCTATCAGGGCCTCATATTTACCCAACTCTGCAGTCGCGCCTTCGAAGTCGTGTTCGTTGGTAAGGACCTCAGCTTTGGCGAGACGAAGCTCCGCGAGCTCGATGGTGGTGCGGATGCGCGCCTTAGAGTCATCTGCTTCACCAATTCGCGCACGCTCCTCACGTGAAACTATCTTGAGGGGAGGCGGGGCGGTGAGTTGTTGGGCAGCAGGCTCCTGAGCGCGCAAAACGGGAACATAGATGGTTAGACAAAGCAGCGCGAGCTTGAGTACTCGGTAAGAGATCCGCAAATGAGTGCCACGGGATTTCATTTATTGGGCAGTTAACTAAGTGGAAGAGTCTACGCCTCTTCTTTACGGCTTACGCTTGACTCCCTGTCCCAACTGGATCTGGCGGCGCAGAGAAGGCAAGCGTAAATTCACCTTATCGATCTCGAGTTGATTGGTTTTTGCATCGGCACGCCCTAGAAAAGCTTCGTAGGCTGCCAGGGCCTCTTTGTATTCTCCAAGATAATCATGTGCGCTGGCAATGAAATAGTAGGCCACCGCCAAGTCAGGTTTCTTTTCTAAGAGCCACTCGTATTCCGGGATGGCTTCCGCGTAGCGCTTCTGTTCATATAGCGCGGTGGCCAGATTGGCGTGCGCGACATAATTTTCGGGAAACACCGAAATGACTCGACGCAGGATATGGGCCGCCTCGGCAAATCGCCGAGCGCGGATCAGGGTGGCGGCATACCCGGTTGCATACTCAGGATTGTCCGATTCGATCTGTGTGGCTCGGCGATAGAATTCCAGCGAGCGTACAGGATCGTCGGTGCGATATGAAGCTCCGAGCCGAGCCAGCAGCGAGGCACTGCGAGGGTTCTTTTCAATCAGTTTGGCGATAGCGCCGCGAGCGATTGAGGGATCTTCGCTATTGGCCGCCTCAATTTCCTCTTTCGTACCAATCACCTTGATTTTGCCGCCGGCGGAGGCTTCTTCCTCGGCCCTGATCAACCCGGCTGCCGCAGCGATGCGTTGTGCATCCTCGGGCTTGCCCGCCCGTTCGTATGCGACCACTACACGATAAAGGATCTGTTTGTCGGCATCCTTTACTTGCTCCGCCGCCTTGAGATCCTTGAGCGCGTGTTCGTAGTCGCCTTCATCAGCATACAGTTCTGCGCGTTCGATTAGCGCGGCAATATTTTCAGGTTCAATTTCGAGAACGTGTTGCAGACTCGTCTTAGCCGTGGCCTTGTCTCCCAGCGCTCGTTCAGCCATAGCCCGCAGGAGCCACGTGGAAGCGGGCGCATCGGGTTCGTGGGTGGCGGTCTGCGCGAGTTTGAGCGCTTCCTTCGCATCGCCCTGGCGCAGTCGAATACTGGCCAATACGCGAAGAGCGAGGTTGTCGTGACTGTCGAGCTTGAGCGCCTGTCGCAGTGTTGTCTCTGCTTCAGTGTCACGGTTGGTGCGGGCCAGCAGAATTCCCAGTGCAGAATAAGGAAGAGACCAGTCTTTCCGTTGTTTGATCGCCCGTCGAAATGCGGATTCGGCCTCACCCAAACGGCCCAGCGACGCGAGTACGTTTCCCATTTGAAACTCGGCTTCAGGAAATTCGGGTTTGACCTTGATCGCCTCTTCGTAGTACGCCAAGGCCCGCGCTAGATCGCCTCTCGCATGAGCGGTCTGAGCTTTCTCAAACAGTTTAACCGGGTCCGCGGCACCGTCTCCCAGGGCATCTTCAGTCTGCGCGCTAGCTAGATTTGCGCAGGCGACAAGCAGGGCAGTCGAAGAAATCAGAACGATTGCCTGTAACCGCACACGAGAAAGCATTGTTGACCAGACGCGCATCAGAGAACAAAGCCGCGAACCCGACGAGGAAAGAACTGTTGGGGAGGCGACGATCTTAACACGCCAGAAGTCGGGGCGTCCAAAGCTAAGTTGTAGCAAGGCACTGACATCGGGACATTGTGATGCCGGTTGCGCTCAGGTTGATGCATGGGATACCATGCGCTGACGTACCCAGGCTACTAAGTGGAGAGAGAGCGAGGCGCGCTAGACGTGTCTTCATTCCCCGAGC
>CAZVHN010000570.1:0-2258 GCA_964626895.1 uncultured Chloracidobacterium sp.
GTGTTAGGTCAATTCCGGTCCGTGGAAATCCAGGCTAGCATAAATGCAAGCGTGTGGCGGAGTACGCTGTACATGACTCATCCTCCATTGCCCAGTTGCAGGTTTAGATCTGACAGCGTTATCACCGCTTTACGCCATTGACCTTGCGCATCATGTCGTCGGCGCTCCAACTGTCCCGCCCCTTGGGTGTGTTGCCGTCCCGGCGTGTCGATGTCACGCCGTGGTCTGAGTTCGAGACCGTTCCGTTATCGAGATTAACGCCGCCGATCTTTCGAACCGTTTCGCTCTGCATGTGCTCAGTAGCGCTGGCACACCTGACGAACACGATTCCATACGCCGAGCGCGCGAAGCGTCTCCACATGCTGACCTGTCACTTGGTGTAGGTCGACTGATCGCGGCGCGGCTGATTTGCCGATACGAGTCGTCGAAAACGTTACAATTCCGAGGAGTACAGAGATTTTCAACGGATGCACCAAGTCCATCGGCTTCAACTGGCTCTGCCGCGCCGTTGGGACAGACCGAGATAAACGAGCAGTGCTCCGAAGAAGGTCACGATACCCGCGAGCGCTAAGAGGATCTGATAGAAAGGCTCTTTGATGAAGGTCTGCCGGCCCTGGGCCATCATTGCGAATGCATCCATGATCCCGGACGGAGGCCGCATTGAATGAACCATGACCAGCGCGATAATGCCAGCAAGGAGAAGCAGCGTACCGAGGCCCGTCTTGCTCACGTACCCCTCACGATCGCCGATGGGCGACACTCGCAGTTTTCATGAGCTGCCCCTTGATAGAGGGCGAGCTCGAGCCGCCGGCATGAGTTTCGTCCAATCCGATGTCCTGCTTCAAGAGCTTGCGGTCGAGCCGGACCTGACACGGCAACCCAAATGACTCTCGCGAATCAGGTCAACCGAAAAACAGCAGTTTTCACGAGGGACCCGCGCGTTAACCACCTCTGCAAGCCTCATTAGTGCTGATCACCCTGTTGTCCACTACCGCCCACATACCCATAACGGACCCTGCTTGCTACCTTGCGCTCCTCGCATCCTCATGCTGACATTTACGCGCATCACTTTTCCATGCTCGCAATACTGTGCGTCCTCATCAGGACTCTGCTGATTGACCATAATGCCCCTTTCCGCCCTCAGTGTTTGAACTCGCTCACGCAGAGGGGGGTCCTGTTGTCCTATCCGATACATCCACGTCCGTTCCCAAATCGGCTTTACAAAGTTAGGCGTGAGCTCCCAAAAAGTCCCACGCCAGTCGTTCACGGCCTGGTCCCATTCCACCCTGCAGTACGGCGAATTTTTGTCTGTAGCGCTGTAACAACTCCCATGACGATCACAGCACGCATCATGCTTAATGGACCCGACAGAAACGTTTGACCGGATGCAAATGGTCCCCGGGCCCCCGCATTGCTCATCTTGGGTTATCGTTGACGGATTGCCGACAATGAAGTCCTCCACCTGACCGCTCGACGATGGAGGCGGGTTACAAAATCTTCCCATTCTCCCGAAGCAAGCCTGCTTCTCGGTGTCCACCACGCTAATTCTGATCTCTGCCGAACTGGCTCCCGGGTACGAGGAAAGCCGCGTGAACGCCGGGGTGCTGTCGGCAGCCTCCAAACGAGGAAACACAGTGAGTCTTACCCGGTAGGGCTGTGGTGCCGCCGCGATCAGGGAGTGGAGAACTATCTTCTCACCCCCTTGTAGACGTGAGCCATTCAGTTCCCACGCATATGTCCAATTGTCTGGAATTCGTGAAATGCTTCCCCCGGAGGATACAGTGACTTTGATTGGGACGTACTTTGGAACTTCCAGGACGAGAACACCGTTTTCTCGCGCATTCAATCCTAACGCCGACGCGAGAATCCGTGGCGTCGGACCTGCAAATATAGTACTCAATCCAGGCGCTGGATTCGATAGCGGGGGGGCCGGAGGCGACGAGGCGCTGGGCGGCAAACCACCGGGCTGTGGCGTCACGACGGCCGGCGCCCCGACGTTGAAAACCCCCCGATTCGACACCCGTCCGTCCGGGTTCCTCACCTCCGCCGTCCATGCTCCTGTCGCGCTCGCTACGTTCGCACGGATTTGGATCTCGTTCGAACTCACATATGTCGTCCGTTCCATCGGAACCGACTGCTCTTCTCCCTCGGTCCGCAGCACCACGTGCGCCCCTGGCGCAAACCCGCTCCCTCTCACCGTAAAGCGCTGCAGGCCCTCCCTGCCGACCGATGGATTCGGGGTGATCCCACTAACAAGC
>CAZVHN010000571.1:0-2174 GCA_964626895.1 uncultured Chloracidobacterium sp.
ATGAGCGTTGCGCCCGGTGATGCTGTTTGGAGAGTGGATGGCCGGCGAATTTACTCGATCGGCGAAATCGAGACAGCGATCAAGACGGCTCCATCAGGAACCGATGTGCGTGTGAGTGTCATCACGCGTGGTGAGCACGCCGAACGCACTAGCTTGGTGGTCACGGATCAAATCAAGCAGCGTGAAGCTCCTTCTGGAATCACGGGAAGAAACCCAACTCACCGCTTTCGCGCCTCGGGCTGGACGCGTCACTACGAAACATTTTCTGAGATTCTCCAGATCCTTGCCCAGCTCGCCCTCGGGCTGGGACTGGCAAATCTCAAGAACCATGGTCCAAATCTTCGTTTTAAATTCGCCGCTGCTGCCAGCGCTCTCCTGGCGCTCGGGATTGCTTTAACGGCGATGAGAACTGTTCTGGTGGCTTTTACTCTGGGCGCCTGCCTCCTGACCATACGCGTCGCGCGGGGAAAAGCGCGTCTCCTCGTACCAGCGGCGTTGTTGCTTGTTCTGGCCCTGGGAGCGTTTGTCGTTTGGCAGACTCGCGCGGAACAGGCCTTGTGGCTTCAAGACGACAGCGCTTCATTGCGTCTGACTGTGGCGCAGGTCGGAGCGTCGCGCATAGTGCTTCATCCGGTTTTTGGTCACGGAATGGACGCTATGCACTTGCACTGGAATGAATGGGGCTTTCCCGGCAAGGAAATGCTGGGCCTGCATTCGACACCATTGCAACTGGCTTTTGACCGCGGTCTTCCCGCACTCGCTCTCTGGCTCTGGATCATGGCGGCCTTCTGGCTGCTGACAACACGCGTGGAACGTGTCTTCAGAGACTCAGCAGACGTCAATCGTTACGGCCTGCTGCTCGGCGCCACCGGAGCCGTTGCCGGCTTCTTCGCGAGCTCACTCGTGAACTACAACTTCGGCGACGGCGAAGTCGCCCTGGTCTTCTGGTGGTTGATGGGCATTGTGGTGGTGCTGGCGCGCGATAGTGGTTCAGATCACGTCAGCAAAGTTTTTACGAGTGCGGGCGAACCACCAGTAGCCAAAGAAAAAGCTGACTAGCGCGAAGGCCGCGAAGTAGGCGAGTCCGGACCAGTCGGGCGGCGCGCCTTCCAACAAGATGCGCCGGTAGCTTCTAACCAGGGACGTGAAGGGATTGATGTTGATGAAGAGGCGATAACGCTCAGGCACGATCGATTCCGGATAGATAATCGGAGTCAGAAACATCCAGGCTGTCAGGAAGAGTGATATTCCTTGGGCGATGTCACGCAAGAAGACACCCAGCGAAGCGATCAGCCACGCCGCGCCGAGCGTAAACAGCAATTGCGGAATAATCAATGCGGGCAGCCAAAAAACTGAGGCGTGAAGCTCGTGACGCATTAGGACGATGGCGATCAAAAGGGCAAGGGTGCCGAACAACTGATTGCCGAGAGACGACAGCGTCTGCGCAATCGGCAAAGTCTCCAGCGGAAAGACTACCCTCTTTACCAGATTTGAATGTGTAACGATTGTGGTCGCGGACTGCACCACCGTATCCTGAAACATCGTCCAGGGCAGCAAGCCGCAAAAAAGATACAGCGCGTAATCCCAGGGCGAACCGTCGCTACCAAAACGTGCCCCAAAGATGCCGGCGAATATGAACGTGAAGATCGCGATCATTACCACCGGTGTGAGTAGCGCCCAGATTATCCCCAACACCGAGCCACGATAGCGCGCCACGAGTTCACGCCGGGCCAGCGAGAGAATCAACTCGAAGCGCCCGGGCAGTTCCCAGAGTGGTCGCCACACTGCGCGTCTTGCCGTTTGAGCAGAAATCATTGCGCGTGAATATTAAATCGTGAATCGTGAATAGTAAAAACTTACGCGCCGGCTATTAACTTACATCCCGCCGGGATGGTGCGCGAAACCCAAACAGACCCACTACCGGGCCAGCCTAGATCCTGCCAAAGCCCCGCCAGCTATTCTTGTTGTGCCATTGGATCGATACATCAGTGGCGTCAATGTCGCGCCACCATTGCTCGAATTCTCTCCTTGGGATGTAGTGTGCGGTCGGTGCGACCAGGTGATCGAAAACTATTGTATGCTGTTCCTTCCACCCAAAACCGGAGATGGCCATCAGGTAATCGTTGTAGAAGAGGCGCCGGGCCACTGCGCCCCCAGCGACGCGATTGAGCGGG
>CAZVHN010000572.1:0-4572 GCA_964626895.1 uncultured Chloracidobacterium sp.
CAGAGTATTGAAGTCGCCGAGCAGCACCGTTGGTCCCGCGAACCTGCCGGCATGATCGAGGACCACTTCGAGTTGTGCCAGTAGCCCGTCCGCAGCCGAATGCGGATCGATATGTGAATTGAATATGCGAATAGTCTCGGAGCCGACCCTTATCGAAGCTCCGATGGAAAGTCGGGGACGCCAGGGACACTCGGTCCACGGAAGATCGATACGTGTCACCTCGTCCATGGGAAAATCGCTAAGCAGTGCCACCCCGGTGTCACCCGGATCCTGGAGACCAATCTGTTCTTCGAAGTCGAGCCACCACTGACGGTCCTTCGGTTCGATGCCCCGGGGAATTCCGGCGGGCGCGTGCACCCAGGACATTTGCAGCTGCTCGGCCAGTTCGCGCGCCACATGATGGCCTCCAGTGCGCGCCGTCCCTTTATCGGCTTCCTGCAGTGCTAGAATGCCGACCGGCGGCAATCGTAGTCCTTCCGAGAAAGCGCGTGCTGCGCGACTGATGTTCTCGCCCACTGTTTGCGAACGATTGCCGGGCAGGTTGAAGCCGACCTTGCGCAGTAGACCAGTGGAAATCAGGAACTGGCCCACTGCGTATCGAATGTTGTAGGAAGCAATTATCAGTCGTGACGGGGTATCCACGCCGGTTTTCCGAGGAAGAGTTGGGCCAAATTCGATTTCAGGCGAATCAAGGAAAGAGGGAACTGCAATCTTCTCAGGGGTGGCCATCACCGACTATATTTACGCGAAACCGATTTGTTTTACAAAACAACGCGGTAGCCCGCAGTTTCATTCACCCCTGTGCTTCAGCCAGGGGTGAGGGGCCACCTCACGTCGTCTGAAACCGTTTAAACGGTTTTCAGGATTTCTCGCCGCCGAGTCCACCGGGCTAAAGCCGCGGTGTGAATGAGAGAACAACCACCAAAGTAAGGCGATAGACTAGGGAACTCAAAAACTTATGCCCCGCACTGTCCTAGCAGCAGTTGACGACATGTTCTTCATATCTAAGATCCGGGCAACAGCCGAGCATCTTGGCGTCGATGTTCGCTTCGCGCGCAACACTGACGCTTTGCTTGCGAGTGCTCGAGAAAACAAAGCCGACCTGATCATCGTTGACCTGCACGCGCAAAAAATTGATCCCATCGCGCTGGCGACGGCATTAAAATCCGATCCTGAACTACAAACAATTGTGCTGTTGGGATTTTTCTCGCACGTGCAGACTGATTTGATGCGCGAAGCTACCAAGGCGGGTTACGATCGAGTAATGCCGCGTTCGGTTTTTTCAAAGGACCTGGCCACGATTCTTGCCGGATAGCTGGTTGTTCGCATTCAACTTTTTGAAGGACGGCTCAAGCCCCGCGAATTTGCAAGTCAGGAAGGCGGACCCTGTCCCCGCTCTTACGATGAAGATAAGAATCGTTCAGACAACAACTCAATTCATTCTCACCCGCCAAAGAAGCTTCCACCCATGTCTCACAAATGGTGGAACCCTAAACGTCCCAGGCGTTGCTAAGTGGCTTTGAATCTTGAGGCGGGGACAGGGTCCGCCTTCCTTACCTGCAAAATTACCGTAGGCATTTTTGGGTTTTGACACAGCCTCCATAGCTAGAGGAAGCCTTAGCTTACCGGTGCCGGTGCTATCACTTCGTGAATGGCTCGCACTTCGCTTACCAGCCGTTCGTATTCCTCCAGTGTCAGCGCTTGAGCACCGTCAGAGAGCGCTTGCGCAGGCTGGTCGTGAACTTCAACAATCAGACCGTCAGCTCCAACGGCCACACCGGCACGCGCGAGCGGGGTAACCATGAAATTCTTTCCGGTACCGTGCGAGGGATCGACAATAACCGGCAGATGAGAAATGCGTCTCACGGCGGGTATCGCGGCCAGGTCGAGAGTATTGCGCGTGTGCTGGGCAAAGGTGCGGATGCCACGTTCGCAAAGAATAACCTGATAATTACCTTCAGCCATGATGTATTCGGCAGCCAGCAGCCATTCGTCGAGAGTGGCCGAGAGTCCGCGTTTCAGTAAAACAGGCAAAGACGAGCGCCCCACGCGTCGCAGCAGTGAGAAGTTTTGCATGCTGCGTGCTCCGATCTGAATGACGTCGGCATAGCGCTCAACAAGATCGACGCCCGCTTCGTCCAAAGCCTCGGTTACGATCTTAAGACCGTAGGCTTCACGAATCTCCGCAAGAATTCTCAACCCTTCCTCGCCGAGTCCCTGGAACGCGTAAGGCGAAGACCTTGGTTTAAATGCGCCGCCACGAAAAAATCTCGCGCCGCTTCGTCGTACGGCCTCGGCGACAGCAAAGCCCTGATTTCGGCTCTCAATTGCGCAAGGGCCGGCAATGATCGCTAGCTCGTCTCCGCCGATGGCCGCGTCTCCTACGCGAACGATGGTTTTCTCCGGTCGGAGATCCAGCGTTATCAGTTTGTAGGGCTTGCTAACGCGAATTGCTTCGGCGACTCCGGGAAGCGTTTCGAAGTGAGAAGGATCGATAGGCCCCTGGTTTCCGGTAATGCCGATGGCCGTGCGGGTCGCTCCAGGCATTGGATGGGGCTTGTAACCCAACTCCTCGATTACGCGCACCACCGCCTCAATCTGGTGGTCGGTCGCGTCCGCTTTCATAACGATCAGCATATCTTCTTTTATACTCTCAGCTTTTGTTAAATGTACAGTTCAGCGCCTGAGCTTATGCAAAACTCAGTAACCCTGAAAGTGATGACTCAAGCCGCGCCAACTTGCAGGTTGGGAAGGGGGCAAAGCGCAGCGCGCCCCCGCTCAAGCTACATAAGTGCTGGGTTTGAGTTGTCAATTCAGAGTTGAACGGTTGCGAATCTTGAGCCGGGGCGCGCTGCGCTTTGCCCCCTTCCTCACCTGCAAATCAGTGTAAACTCGTTTGGGTTTTTCAGCGCTCCAGCTTGCACTACATCCTCTCAGGGACACTTATTCCTAATGTCGCCAGCGCCGAGGTCAACTGGCGCCGCGCGATGTCAGCCGCGGTTATCAACACCGCCTTTTTCGTCAGGTCCTCCTCGGCGATGATTCGATGCCGGTGATAGAAAAGGTTGAAGGCCCGCGCCAGGTTAAAAGCGTATTTCGCCAGATTCGCGGGCTCGGCAGCTGCCGCACACTGGGCGACGACCTCGTCAAACCTTTCCGCCAGCATTACCAGTGACCAAATTTCTGTGCCCGCCTCGCCGTCGAGAGCTTGAGCCACCTGCTTGCGAATCTCAGCATCGCCTTCTGCGCGCTGAATAAGCTTTTCAGCAACCACATGTGACTCACGGTCAAGTTTTCGAAAGATCGAATTTGCGCGCACCGCTGCGTACTGGCAATAGGGACCGGTCTCGCCTTCGAATGAAAGCGCCTCCTTGAAATCAAACGCGATGACGGAGTTGCGTGTGAACTTCAAAAGAAAATAGCGCAACGCGCCCACGGCAATCTGGTTAGCGGTGGCCGCTTTCTCCTCAGCGGTAAGTTCCGGATGGCGTGCCTCGACCTCGCGCAACGCATCCCCCTCGAGCCGGTCAATCAGGTCATCCGCCTTAACGCCCAAACCCTTTCGCCCGCTCATCTCGATATAAGGCCTAGCGCGATCCTCATCGCTCAGTTCAAGACCCAACTCCGCGCATGCGCCGGCTGATAGGGCTACCATCTCGTAAGCCAGATGCACGCTCGCGTTTAGCCCTAACTCAGGCACCAGGGCGGCAACCCCGCGGGCCACGATCTCCTGCGGATACGACTGACGGGAGTCAATAACGTTGTAGACAGTAATCCCGCCGCCGAAATTCGGACGCGGCGCCTCAGGCAGTATTTCCGAATTCGGCTCCGTCGTCGTTACCCACGCCACGTGTCCGTCGGCATATTTGCGGAAAGGCTTGTAATTGAAATCAAGTCCCAGATGGCCCAGCTTCCAGAGCTGGTAGGCGATGTCCTTGCCGGTGTAAGTAACCGTTCCGTTTGAACGCACGATGATCTTGTCGGCCTCGTGCTCGTCCGTGCCGGTGTGTGATTCAAAAGGCATTACCCAGCAGCCTTTGTTCTTACCCTCGGTTTCCAACCGGATCACGCCGGCGCTTTTCATAAGCTGAAAGGCTCGATCCCAAAAGTGCAGGTGAAGAATCTCAGACTCTCGCGCGAGCAAGTCGTAGCCAATGCCCAGACGTTCCATCGTATCGAGGATGCATTCGACGTTTCTGGTGGCAACGTAGTCGGCGAGTTCAGCCGTGGGATTGTTTCCTTCCTCGAGGGCATGAAGGATGTCCGTACGTAACTTCAGCTTTTCCGGGTTCGGTTGTCCGTTAGGATCGTCATCGCGATAAAACAACCCCACCTTCGTGTAGAGATCCCAGCAGTAGTAATCAAACGGACGATCTTTCGGAAGGGAACGGTCGAGGTTCTTGATCTCATCGAGCGTCATTTGTTCGATGTGTTTGAACCCGACGACCACATCCGCGACCTGAACACCCGTGTTGTCGATGTAATTCTGAACCTCCACGGCATTGCCTGCAGCTCTGAGAATGCGGACGAAGGTGTCGCCGAGCACTGCGTTGCGCACGTGACCGATATGAG
>CAZVHN010000573.1:0-2680 GCA_964626895.1 uncultured Chloracidobacterium sp.
CCGGATGCCCCAGGATCCAATGGATAGACACGCGCCAACTGACCATCAGGGTTATTGCCAGCGGCAAAGCTAATAACGCTACTCCACGTCCAATCATTAAATGCGGAAAGGCGTAGAACGTTAGAGCCAGGGCCATCCACGCCAGGCCGAGCGCCTGCACAAGCCGCAGCACTAGTTCGCGGCGATCGTGCATGACTACAAAGTCATAAAGGTCGAACAGATAGAAAGCGGCCAGGCAGAAAGCGGTGGCGAGCCCGGCTTTCAAAAATCCCTGTCGCTCTATTAATTCGTACGGTGCACCTTCGCTTCCAAACCTCAAATAAACAGCGCCCATAAGCGCGCCGAAGACAACCGCAGCTTCAGCGAGTATCAGTAGAACAGTTCGAGCATTGAGGCGTGATGCTCTCAACTGACTATCGCAACCTCCTTCTCAGATTCTTCGGTGAGGGCCCCTGGACTCTCCGCGAGCAGTCCCCTATCGCGGCGATAGTATCTTTGCTGGTAGTAGTACGAGCTGGGATCAGGTTGATCTTCCGTGCGATTGAGTATCACGCCGAGGACCCTTTCTTTCGGTAGTTGCTCCAGCAACTTCTCTATCTGGGAATAACGTGTCTTGCCGGCGCGAACCACCAACAGTGCTGCATCTGCGCGACTAATCAGAACGCTGGCGTCGGTAAAGATTCCCAAAGGCGGCGCGTCGATAATGATGTAGTCGAACATGCGGCGCGCTTCGGTGATCACCCGGGCGAACGTGGGGCCGGAAAGCATCTCGGCAACATCGTCGCGCGCTCTGCCTCCAGGCAAAAGATAAAGGCCGGCCGGATCCAGGCGTACGATAGCCTGTTGCAGACTAACCTCGCCGCCGAGCACTTCTGACAGTCCCACAGGAGCATCAATCCCGAGATAATCAGTGGCGCACGGTTGGCGCAAGTCACTGTCAATGATCAAAGCCCGCACTCCCTCGCTCTGAGCCAGCAGCCAGGCAAGGTTAAGCGCGGTCAAAGTCTTGCCCTCGCCAACTCCCGAACTGGTAATCACGAAGGCCCGCATCTGCAGCCGTTCACCGGCCTGTAGGATCCGAGTACGAAGAGAGCGAAACTGTTCACAGTAAGCGGAACGAGGCTGGCTGATTGCCACCAGATGAGGCTCGACGCGTGCCGCGGAAACGTCATAAGAGACGAATCCCGCGGTACGCGTCGCGCCGGCAGCGTCCAAAGTTGCCCCAACAGCACGCGAAGCCATTCCGCCGGGGAGTGCCGACCCGCCGGGTGTATCCGCAGTGTGCGCAGTGGACGCTGAACTATGCACCGCATCATCCGTGCTCAGAATTGAAGAACCGCTGAATAGCTGTTCCTCAACCTGCTTTGCGGAAGGCAGGCCACGATCGGCCGCTCCGCTGCGGTGCTCAGAATTTTGTGATGGTCGCTGCTTAACCGGTCCACTCTTCTGAGTGGTGCTAGCGCGCCTTAGTGCTTCGAAAACTCTTCCCATCAGCTTTCCCTCTCAATTACTCCCGCTCAGTTACCCCTCGCGACAGTTTTCACTTTGCTAATTCATTACAAGGTCTTGGTTCTGCGTTTCGCTATCTTGTTCCGCCGGTATTGGCGCAACCGTTTCCGTCTCGTCCTCCCCTGTGCCGGTTCCGGCCGCCCAGAGTTCGGCGCGGCCGGCAGCCGAGAAGATTCTTGCGGGCGGTTCTCTCTCTTCACCGGGTTGCATACCCCGATCAAGAGAGGGAAGCATGTCGAACGTTTCCGCAACCTCTTCTATGACCGCACGACCGATGGTGGGCTCGCTGGCCGCATAACCTGCGAGCATAGCGTTGTCGCAAAGATTATTGATATTGCGCGGAATTCCCTCAGAACAACGAAAGAGGTAGTCGATTGCGCCCGGGGAAAAGATGTCGATCCGTTCGGCGCCGGCCACCAGCAGGCGCGAAGTAATGTAGCGATCGGTTTCCTCAACACTAGGCAGCGGCTTAATTACGCAACGGAGGGCGACGCGTTGCTTGAGCTGACGAAGGTCCGGGTTGTTGAGCACTTCGCGCAGTTCGGGCTGGCCCGTCAAGACGATTTGCAGTTGCTTGGCCGTGTTAGACTCAAAGTTAGACAGTAGCCGGATTTCTTCCAGCACATGTGGAGAGAGTCCCTGGGCCTCGTCGATGATCAGCACCGTACGCAACCCTCGGGAGTGCCGCGATTCCAGCGCGCGTCCCAGCTCCATCAGCAGCTCCGACTTGGTTTCCCACTTCTGCACGTCGAGCAACGTCGCGACCTGCTGGTAAAACTCAGCGACGGAAAGTCGGGGGTTGAAGATATAGGCGACGAGAACCTTGCGATCCAATCGCTGCATCATCCAACGCAAGATCGTTGTCTTGCCGGTTCCCACTTCTCCGATGACTACCACCAGCCCCTTACCGCTCTCAATGCCGTAGTGAAGGTTGGCCATCACTTCGGTATGCGAGGGAGTGAAATAGATAAAGCGCGGATCGGGCGTTAGCGCGAACGGCAATTCTTTCAGCCCGTAATATTCTGCGTACACTCTGTTGGACCTCCATGTCGGGGATTAACGAGCATCCCGCTGGTGTCGATTAGGCACGTCCTGACGAGAACAATTCAAAAACATGCGTAGCCCTGAGGGCGAGCGCAAGCAAAGGAATGCTGACGATGGTAGCCACGAC
>CAZVHN010000574.1:0-8297 GCA_964626895.1 uncultured Chloracidobacterium sp.
CCCCAAGCGGGCAGCCCGCTTGGGGTGGTGGCCCAACACCGAAAGGCAGAAGCTCAATGGCAATTAGAAAAATCATTACCGCTGCCAGCGAATCGCAAATCATCTGGAACAATTGCGCCGCTACGTCCGTCTCACCCGCGAGTTGGTAGATGAGCGTCAGCAGGATGGGATAACCCGGTGGATGGCCCAGCAGATCTGGATTGCTGGTTGTCGATAAGGGGTCGAAGAACGAGGCTAGGCCGTTTTGGTTCAGTAGCCGCGCGAGATGTTTGTAGTTTTCAGTGACCCCAGTTTGTACTTTCAGGGCCTCAGCGCGTTTGCTCTGCCATACTAATAGTCTTACGCCGAAGGCCGAGAGAAAGATTAGACCGGCAATGATGATTCGTTGACGGGGTGAGTTGCTTTGAAAGGCAGCAGAGTGGCGGGGAGACTTTGATTTTTCGACCAGAGTAGCGACCGGGTCCTTTGCGTGGAATTCAGAGCTACGGTGGTTTGGCATCTTGGGGCGGCATTATACAAACATAAAGTGATTCAAGGACACTCGATCATCTGCTTTGGCGGCGAAGACTGGTGGTATCACCATCCGCATTCGAAGAACCACTTGATGCGGCGCTTTGCGAGGGCCGGCAACAAGGTGATTTTTGTAAACTCGATCTCGATGGGCCTCGCCTCGGTCACCCACAAAGACCTGCTTCCGCGCATCACCAGGAAATTGCGCAGTTACGCAAAGCTTGCACGGACCACGCCCGAAGGCATCACTGTCGTTTCGCCAGGGGCCCTTCCATTCTTTGGGAGCGCTGCCGCGAGGGCCGTTAATCGTCATTTGATTGGCGCACAAATCGCGGCTCTTGCCCGCAACCGTGGTCTTGAACGCCCCATCCTCTGGATCGCCATTCCCACTGCCGTGGAAATGATCGGACGCTTTGATGAGTCGCTGGTTATCTACCATGTTTCCGACAAGTATGATGCCAACACAATGGACCATGCGACCGATCCGGCGTTGATTCGCCAACTTCATGAGCGTGCCATCGATAAGGCTGACATCATTTTTTATTCAGGTCGGAAGCTGCTCGCCGAAGCCACCCGTGGGCTTGAGCGTTCACATCTGCTGGAGCAGGCGGTAGATTTTGATCATTGGTCGAAGGTCGCGAGTGGTGGGCTTGAAGTTGCTCCGGAAATAGCTAGTATTCCCCGGCCACGTCTGGGTTACTTTGGAGCGATCGAACCCTGGCTCGTCGATCAGGAGCTGATTACCCGAGCTGCTCGCGAACGCCCGTCCTGGCAATGGGTCTTCATTGGCAATCGATCGCGAGGTCTGGATATCGATAAGCTGACGAATACGCATTTTCTGCCCGCGGTTAGGTATGATGACCTCCCCAGGTATGCCGCCGGCTTCGACGTTTGCGTGTTACCTTGGGAAACTGAGCAGCCGTTTACAAGTTACGGTTCGGCAATCAAGGTTCGAGAGTATCTGGCCACCGGGAAGCCCGTGGTCATCTCAGCTTTGCCGGAGTATGAGTCAATGCGCGACGTGCTCCGGATCGCTCGCAGTCGTGACGAGTTTTTCAGGCTGGTGGCGGAAGCGCTTGATGAGAAAAATCCCGAAGCAGTGCGAAGACGACAGGCATCAGTCGCGCATGGAACGTGGGATGCCCGCGCCGAGTGGGTCAGTAAATTGATCGAGGAAAAGCTAAGCCTATTGCAGAACCGGGCTCAAACATGAAGCAAGTACTGCAAAATCGAAAGACCGGAAAGGTTGCAGTTGTTGACGTGCCCGTGCCTGCGCTGCAGCGTGGGCGAGTCCTCGTGCGCTCGGTCGCCTCACTAATCAGTTCCGGGACAGAGCGAGCTGCGGTTGAGCAGGCGCGCAAGAGCCTGCTTCAGGAAGCGCGCGAGCGACCCGACCTGGTGAGATCAGTTGTGGATAAAGCCAGGACGGAAGGCTTGCTGCATACCTTTGGCGCGGTGCGCGACAAGCTGGCGGCCTCGCAAGCCCTAGGCTACAGCGCGTCCGGTATTGTGGTCGGCGTAGGCGATGACGTGACAGAGTTTCGCGTCGGCGATCGCGTTGCGTGTGCGGGATTGGGCTTTGCTTCTCACGCCGAAGCCATCTCAGTTCCTAAGAACCTGTGTGTCCATCTTCCTGAGAATGTCGATTTCGAAGCCGGCGCCTTCGGAACGTTGGGGGCGATCGCGTTGCAGGGAGTGCGTTTGGCGGAGCCGACACTGGGTGAGTCCGTCGTGGTCATTGGACTTGGTTTGGTGGGACAGTTGACTGCGCAACTTCTGAAGGCGAACGGCTGTCGTGTTTTCGGAATCGACCTCGATCCGAACCGGATCAAACTGGCGTGCGAACTGGGAGCCGAAGCGGGTTGCGTTGCAAACGATGACGCCGCGCAGGTAGTGAATAGCTGGACTTCCGGACGCGGCGCGGATGGAGTGCTGATAACGGCTGCCAGCGATTCAAACCAGCCAGTCGAACTGGCGGGGGAAATCTCGCGAGTGAAGGGTCGCGTAGTAGTGGTTGGCTCGACTGGTCTGCAGATTCCGCGACAGACGTTCTACAACCGCGAACTCGCGCTCAAGATCTCGATGTCCTACGGGCCAGGTCGTTACGACCCGGAATACGAAGAGCGTGGACACGATTATCCCTTTGGCTATGTGCGTTGGACTGAGCAGCGCAATATCGAAGCTTTCCTACAACTGATCTCTGGAGGCCGCGTCAATGTCGATCGGCTCGTCACCCACCGCTTCCCAGTTGCAGAGGCCGAGCGTGCCTATGAAGTAATCGCCGGAAGTTTGCATGAGCCGCACCTGGGTGTGTTGCTCGAGTACGATCCGGAAAGCGAACCAGGGCGGGAAATCGAGTTGAGTGGACACTCGATCTCGACTCGAAAGCCAGAGGAACAGGTTCGCATCGGCGTGATCGGCGCCGGCGATTACCTGCGCGCCATGCTGCTCCCTCAGTTCCAGAATGCCGGCGCGGAATTTCACTCAATCGCCACGGCTTGCGGTGTATCGGCTCACGACGTGGGCAACAAATTCGGTTTCGCGCGGGCGGTGTCTGACGCCGATGCGGTGATTAATGACCCCAAGATAAATCTGGTGGTGATTGGTACGCGCCATGATCTGCATGCCGAGCTGGCACGTCGAGCACTGGAACGTGGGCGTCACGTCTTTGTCGAAAAGCCGCTCGCTTTGTGCGATGAAGATCTGGACAGACTGCTCGAGGTCGCTGCAAATTCCAACGGTCGTTTGATAGTTGGGTTCAATCGAAGATTTTCCCCACTCGCCGCCAGGGCGAAAGATTTCTTTGCGGGGAGACTGGCGCCGTTGTCGTTTGTCTATCGGGTGAATGCCGGGCGCGTGCCCAAAGGTCATTGGACGCAGGATCCGCGCGAAGGAGGCGGCCGCATAGTGGGCGAAGTGTGCCACTTCATCGATCTGCTTCAGTACTGGACGGAAGCGCCGCCAGTGTCAGTCTTTGCTGAAACGATTGCGAGCGGTAACCAGGAAATCGTTAACGACGACTCGGTCTTTATCACCGTGCGCTTCGCTGACAGCTCAAACGGGTGCATCGCTTACCTGGCAGAAGGCGATAGGGCGCTGCCCAAGGAACGCGTGGAGATTTTTGGAGAACGCCAGGTGTTCGTGCTCGACGATTTTCGGAATGCGCTTCTCTACCGCAATGGCCGGGAAGAAAAACTGAAATTGCGCAAACAGGACAAGGGACAAGCGGAAGAAGCAAAAGCAGTGTGCCGGATGGTCCTTGAAGACGGTCCAGCCCCGATTCCGCTGGAAGAGTTGGCAGCCACCACACGCACGACATTTCGTGTTCTCGATTCGTTGCGTACCGGACAGCCGCAGAAAGTGATGGGTGATCGGTGAGGAGTGGTTCAAGAAGTTTAGAGTTCATCAACCTTTAGGTTGTGTGGTTGCGATGCCCACAAGCTAAAGCTTGAACTCTTAACTTCTTGAATCACTTATCAGTGTTTTGTTTTTATGTGTGGCATCGCCGGAATAATTGCCGCGGAGCCGGAGAAGTTCATGGGACCCATGCTCGCGACGATCGAGCATCGCGGCCGCGACGATGAGGGCGTCTGGACTTCCGAGGCAATAGACGAAACGGGGCGGTGTGTGTGTTTGGGCCACCGCCGTTTGGCCATCATCGATACCTCCAGCGCCGGTCATCAGCCGATGCTATCCGCCGATGGTCGCTACGTCATCACCTTCAACGGCGAGATCTACAACTACCGCGAACTTCGTGAAGAGCTGAGATCTAAAGGTCACCAATTCCGTACCGACACCGACACCGAAGTCTTGCTGGCAGCATTTGCTGAATGGGGAGCAGGCTGCTTACCTCACTTGAACGGCATGTTTGCTTTCGCTGTCTGGGACAATCAAGAGCGAATCCTGACATTAGCGCGCGACCACGTTGGCATTAAGCCGCTTTATTACGCCCATCTGCCCTCAAAGAACGGGGGAAGCTCTTTTATCTTCGCGTCGGAAGTCAAAGCAATTCTGGCGACCGGACTCATTGAGCGCGCTCTGGACATCGAAGGGTTGCACCAGTTTCTGACCTTCCTCTGGGTCCCGGATCCCAACACATTATTTAGCGGAATCAAGACCCTTCCGCCGGCCCACACGCTCACCTTTCGCGACGATGAAATCGCAGTCAACGAGTGGTGGGATGTTTCATTTGACGAGATTGAAGAAGGACGCAGCGAAACCTGGTGGCAGGAACGCGTACTGAAAACGCTCGATCAGGTTGTGCACATGGAAATGGTGGCTGATGTACCACTCGGATCATTTCTGTCCGGCGGCATCGACTCCTCCTCGATCGTCGCCATGATGAAAAACCACAGCAACGGGCGGCGCATCGCAACTTATACCGTGGGCATCGAGAGCGAGGACCTGCGCTACGACATCATCCCGGATGATGTCAGGTGGGCGCGCCACGTCAACCGGCATCTGGACACCGATTATCACGAGATCATGCTCCAGCCCGCGGTCGCGGAGTTACTTCCGAAACTCGTCTATCACATGGATGAGCCGGCCATAGACATGGCTATTCCCAGCTATCTCGTTTCCCAAGCTGCCCGAGAGACATTGACTGTCATGTTGTCAGGAATGGGAGGCGACGAGGTATTCGCTGGTTATCCGCGACAGCTGGCAATGAAGATCGCCGGGGCGTTTGATCCCGTGCCTCAACTCTTGCGGCGGCCATTGATGAAGACTCTCGAGCGGGCGCTCCCGGGAGGCTTGCCGGGAAAACTTACTGCCCCGCTGCGCAACGCCAAGAAATTTGCCCGCAGCGCCGCCTTGGATTTCGAGGATCGTTATCTTGGTTATGGCACTTATTTCACCGATCTGGAGAAGCGTCGGCTCTACACGGACGATCTGCGTGCCGCGACTCATGAGCTGGACGCCTATGCCGCACATCGTCGCTACTTCGCCCGTGTGCAAAATGCGGCCCCGCTAAACCGCCTGCTCTACGTCGATCTAAAAACGTTCTTGCCTTGCTTGAATCTGATCACCACCGACAAGACTTCCATGGCCGCGAATCTTGAGGTGCGGGTGCCTTTCCTGAATCGGCAGATGATTGAACTTGCCGCACGCATGCCACCCAACTTGAAGCTCCATGGCTTCAAACGAAAATACGCTCTGAAGCGAGCGCTCGAGAAGCTTTTGCCTTATGAAGTTGTGTGGCGGAAGAAGGCCGGTTTCGGGGCGCCGATCCGCTCCTGGCTACGCGGTCCGCTGCTTCCGTTGATTAAAGACCTGCTGTCTGAGGAGACGGTAAAACGCCGCGGACTCTTTCGACCTGGGGAAGTAAGAAGGATCGTGAACGCAAATCTTTCCGGGCGCGAAGACTACAACCTCCAGGTCTTCCAGTTGCTCAACCTGGAACTCTGGCAGCGCCAGTTTATTGACTGAACGGGTAGCTGGGAAGACGAGCGTTTTGCCGCCAACAGTTGGAATTGGGTCAGCGTGAGCTTGAGGTCAGATTCCCTGTGTTTTTCGAATCCCGAATGGATTTAAGTCAAAAGCCGTGGGCGAGCGTTGCGCGACGCCCACGGAGGATGGGAGAAAAGATTCCTGATCCTGGAAGGGTCAAATAGAGCCCGAGAATGTGACCCCTTCAGGGTGTCATGCATTTTTCTTTTCGCGTATCCGTGGGCGTCGCGCAACGCTCGCCCACGGCTAATAACTTACATCCCTCCGGGATGATGTGGCGAAACCCTTGGCGTTCCTGTCGTCTCGGCGGTTCGACTTAGACTGAAGCAGCGATCGCCTGGTCGAAGATCTCAATCGCGACGTCGACGTTCTCTTTCGTCAAAATAAGCGGTGGCGACCAGCGAATCGTATTGGTTCCTGCCCCAAGGATCACCAGGCCACGCTCGAAACAAGCTACTTCCACACGATCCCGAAGCTCCGGCGCGGGTTTGTTTGACGTTCGATCTTCCACGAACTCGACGCCGATCATCAGCCCCATGCCGCGCACGTCGCCAATGCAGTCATACTTCCTCATCAACTTCTGCAGCTCGGCTTTCAAGTATGAGCCAACCTCGGCGCTGTTTCGAACCAAACCGCCTTCCAGCAGCTCGATGGTCTTAAGAGCGGCCGCGATGCACACAGGATTGCCGCCAAAGGTCGAAGCATGAGCGCCCGGTTTCCAATCCATCAAATTCGCGCGCGCCACACAGGCCCCGATGGGAAGGCCGGAGCCGATCCCTTTAGCGATGCAAACAATGTCGGGCTTTAGATCGAAATGGTCGCTGGCAAACATCTTGCCTGTTCTGCCCATCCCGCTTTGCACTTCATCAACGATCAACATGATCCCATGCTGATCGCAGATTCCGCGCAAGCCCTCGAGGAAGTTTCGCGGCGCCGGAACATAACCGCCTTCGCCTTGCACTACTTCCACTACAATCCCCGCAACTTCTTCGGGCGGGGTCGTCGTTTTGAATAGGCGCTCCTCAATCCAAGTGAGCGCTCCCTGACCGGCCCCACCATCACCGCAATCCGCGGCACTGAAGGGATTCCGAAACTCGTTTGGGTACGGAACGTGAACCACGTCGAGCGCCTGGCGTTTGAAACCTCTTCGCTGGGCTACCCGCGAGGAAGTCAGCGAAAGCGAACCGAGCGTTCGCCCGTGAAAGCTGTTGAAGAACGCGATGAACTTTTCGCGCCCGGTCGCGTGCATCGCCAGCTTCAAAGCCGTTTCAACGGCTTCCGTACCGCTGTTGGCAAAGTGTGTACGTGTAGGCGAAAGGACTGGGACGATCTCATCAAGCTTCTGCGCCAGTTGTGGCATGTGACGATAATAATAATCCGTGCCGCACATGTGGATCATCTCTGCCGCTTGTTTTTGGATGGCGGCCACAACTTCCGGGTGACAGTGTCCGGTTGAGCAGACGGCAACGCCGGCATTGCAGTCGAGAAAAATGTTGCCATCAACGTCTTCAATCCAAACGCCCTGAGCACGCTCTGCGACCAGCTTGAAGGAAGGTCGCGGATAGGATGGGGTTACAAACTGCGCGTCTGCCTTGATAATCTCTTGGCCTTTGGGGCCGGGAAGAACTGTTTTAATCTCCGGGCGCTTCGAAGTGGCCGTAGTTGTGCTGGACATAGGTTCTCTCCTTAGTAAGTCGGTCGCTCTTTTACGAGCGATGTAACGGGAATGGCCCGAACATTGAGGTTTCGGACCGTGGACCGAGACTTTGGCGAGAGTTTAGCTAGTCCGCGAAGAGGTTCGCGCGAGATTCAATTGGGGAAAGATGCAAAGGCTGTGGATTGAACATGACTAAGACTCTAATTGGCCATTTTGGCAATTGCCAGCATAGTACCACTTACGCAAACTCCTTTGCCACCTTCGGGGCCTCAAGCCAGACCCGCAAGCTATAGCTAAATGAATACAGAGTTCAACCAGCCTGGTACCGCTCATTGCCGTAGCCAATGGATGCTAAGTTCAACCAACCTGGCACGGCTCAATCACAGAACCATTTGCCGTAGCCAATGGATGGTAAGTTCAACCAGCCTGGCACGGCTCAATCACAGAACCATTTGCCGTAGCCAATGGATGCTAAGTTCAACCAGCCTGGTCCCGCTCAATCACAGAACTGTTTGCGGTAGCGAATGGATCTTGATATTCGACCAAACCACCCCCATTTGCAGCCAACGGCTAACAGCGCTCAACTCAGCGAGCAGGGTGCAGTGCCTTGTTTGAACTTAGTATTCAGCGGCTACGGTTGAGCGGTGCCAGGCTGGTTGAACTTAGCATCCATTGGCTACGG
>CAZVHN010000575.1:0-2699 GCA_964626895.1 uncultured Chloracidobacterium sp.
AGTTAGTCCACAGGCCAATCCGAACAGTTCACCGGAAGCCGTCCACGATTTAGTTCGTGGGCGGCTTCTTCCGTTCTCACGCTCGGGCGCGGAATCTAAGCTATGGCGTAGGTGTCGGCGAAGGGGTCGCCAGCGCGGGGCTTTCCTCGGATGGCAGCACTCGTGAAGGATCGGGCTTATCGGGTGACGTGTGCAGGTGAACGGCCTGCCAGTCTCTGCCCACACGCTTGAATACCAGAGTCATTCTTCCGGTCGCGGTTTCCGGGACGTCTTTGTAGGTTTGTGATTGTGTCCAGAGGCAGCTCACGAGAGCCCCATCACGACCAAGTATAGTGATTGAGACGTCTCTAACTTCCAGCTTCACATCTTTCAAATCGGGATAAGAACTCTCGCGATTCTTGCGCATCTGTTCCCAGCCCCTGGTAACCGTTCCATTGTTATTGAAGAGGATTAGGCTGGGCGAATTCCAATAGACTCCGATCACCACCTTAACGTCTGCTTTGCGGATTCCATTGAGCAGTCGTTCAAATGCTTCCAGCACAGTGTCAGGCCCGGGAGCCTGAGCAGTAATGAATCTGGGCTTGGCTAAAGAGGTTCGCGCCGCAGGCGGAGTTACTGCGGGCTGCTGAGTATCAGTCGGCTTTGGGGGATCGGCCGATCTGTTTGTGTTCGTACCGGTCGCGCGGGGCCGCCCAGTAGATGACGAGTTTGTATTCTGGGCTACGGCAGTAGCAGTCATGAAAGCAAACAAACCAATTAGAACGAGTTGTCTAAGCATGGTTTTTCCCTCCAGGGCAGCACACTAATTTCAGAGCACAAGCATAATAAGCTTCAACTCTCAATCTCAAACATCCCCCAGGGCATTCATCACGTCAAACCAGGGCACTCCGCTCCGCAGCCTCGTCACCGAGCGGTCTTTTCCAAGAATAGCGAAGACCTCGAACATCGAAGGGCCCACTGCCTGGCCAGTCAACATTGTCCGCGAGCCATTGATCAGCAGGCCTGCCTTGACGCCTTGCTCTTCAGCAAACTGTCGCAGTGCCGCCTCCGAGGTTTCGGCTGTGAAAGGGTCCATCTCCGCCAGGCGATCAGCTAAGGCCGGCAAGAGGTCTTTGAGACGCGGTTCCTGCTTCAGGTTTTTGTTTACGGCCGCATCTTCGAAATCGAAGTCGTCCGAAAAATAAGCCCGACCCTGAGACGAAAAGTCCTTGAGCGTGTGAAAGCGCTGACGTATCAAGTTCACCGTTTTTGCAACCCACTCGCGATCGTCCTCTCCGTATTCCTCGCGCCAGAGTTTATTTGCGCGGAGCTCAGCTTTCACCATCGGCAGCAATTCTTCCAGCGACATTGTGCGGATATATTCCGCATTCATCCACAATGCTTTGTCGTCAGTCCAATGGCGCGGATCGTTCTCCTGGAAATTGAAAATCGCATTCGCGCGGCCGATACCCTCCAGTGAAAACTCCTGGGTGAGCTCTTCCAGCTTCATGATCTCTTTGGTGTCGGGTGGCGACCAGCCCAGCAGCGCCAGAAAGTTGCGAAAAGCGGCCGGCACGAATCCGCGGTCACGATAAGTAGTTAGCGATACCACTTCGCCATGTTTGCGTTTAGATAACTTGCCCTTGTTGGGAGCCAGTATCAATGGCAGGTGCGCAAACTTCGGCACGGGTTTGCCGAGCGCGTCGTAGAGCAGAATCTGCTTATGAGTGTTGGTAATGTGGTCCTGCCCGCGAATCACGTGTGTGATCCCCATCTCGATATCGTCGATCACGACCGAGAGGTTGTAGAGGGGGTGGCCGTCCGAACGCAGCAGTACCAGATCCTCGATCTCCGAGTAGTTGCGTTCCTGCGCCCCGTAAACGATATCTTCAAAACTCGTCTTGCCTTCGTTTGCAACCTTCAGGCGCACGGCGAATGGCTCGCCGGCCGCCGCGCGCCGGTCCGATTCCTCCCTGGGGAGATCCCGGTAAGGGTTGCTGCGATGATCCGAACCTTCGGTGGACTGCGCCCGTGCCCGATCGGCAATGCCTTGTTTTATGCCGGCGTCGTCGCGCTTTTCTTTTGGAGTGAAGTCGCGGTAAGCCGTGCCCTCCGCGACGAGTCTGTTGGCAGCCGCCCGGTGCTGAGGAGCGTTAGCCGACTGGAATACGATGTCTTCGTCGTAATCTAAACCTAGCCATTCGAGACCTTCGATGATCGAACGCGTTGACTCGTCGGTGGAGCGTTGTAGATCAGTATCTTCAATCCGCAGTAGAAATTTGCCTCCCACTTTGCGCGCGAAGAGCCAGTTGAAGAGAGCAGACCGGGCTGCGCCAATGTGCAGGTATCCCGTAGGAGAAGGTGCGAAGCGAACGCGTATCATAAGAGAAGTAACAAGTGATCAGTGGTGGAGTAAGAAAAACAGTCACCCTTCATTCGTCACCAGGTTCTGCTCAAAAGAGTAACGAGTGACAAACGACGTTTCAGACAAGCTCTCTACTTGCCGGGTCGTCACTTGTCACTCGTCACTGCTGTTTCTGGCGGAGATGACAGGATTCGAACCTGTGAAGGGCTTTTGACCCTTAACGGTTTAGCAAACCGCCGCCTTCAGCCACTCGGCCACATCTCCAAGTCGAACAGGGCGAAATTCATTCTAGTCTGCGGTCGCGGATTGTCAAGATGACGCACGCTTTCCCGTGGCTCCTAGGGGCACATGAGGT
>CAZVHN010000576.1:0-9150 GCA_964626895.1 uncultured Chloracidobacterium sp.
GACGTTAACCATTAATCTTGAGCTTAGCATCCGCTGGCTACCGCAAGCGGTTCTGAGCGTTGCGCTGCTCCTCATTTCTTGAACCTTGTCATTGGCAGCCCAAAGATGCTGCTGGGTCCAATGACTTTTGGGGCAAAGCCCCGCTGACGCACTGAGATTCACTGTGGTTTTGGAGTCTGGAGTCTAGAATTGTGATCTGAGATTCGGACAACAGTCTGCCTGCATCACTAGCTGCTTATCAACTTCGTAACAAAAACTTAAGGGATTTAGCATTTTGCTACGCCCCGCCTCGGCTTTTGCCCTACTGGCACAACACTTGTAAGTCACCCTGCTGTCAATCTGTCTTCTAATTCTCCAAGTCTCGCTTTCTGGTAATCAGTCTATCTATCTGGTATTCAGTCTTTCTAGTTGAGACATTCCTCGAACACGTAAGTAACCGTTCCCAGGTGCGCTAGCCGGCGCCCTGAGAGTTGCTGTTCTATTGGTAATACGATAAGGCGGAATACAACACTCGATAAGCATGCGCAATCGCGCTTGCTGCAGCTTCTGGCTTCGCCTCACGTGCGGCAGCGAAGCTGACCATCTCCGACTCTCAAGGGGCCCTTATTTCACCTGGAGGACAAGAATGAAGAAACATGTGAGAAAGATAACGATCATAGCAGTGACCTTGTTACTGCCTATGCTTTTGATCCTGCCGATAACGCAAGCCAAGCGCGCTGCGAAAAGTCCTTCGAAGCCTGCCTCAACACAACCGAATGCAAGCCAGACGAGCTTGCCCACCAGATTCAATTCGCTCGTGCGGCCGCAAAATTCGCTAACTCCAGTGTCAGCCAGGGCTGTGAATTTCGGTGTCTCGCCGGTAATGAGCGAGCTCCCGGCGCCTAAGCAGGTGGAGCCTGACAAGGATATGGACCAGAACCTGAAGGTGGTCCCAAACAAGATCATTCGGACGACAATTGAGGGTGCACCAACCGAGGTGTTGTCGTGGCGGTCTAAAGTCGTCAAGGATGCGGCCGTTCAAGCCTCCGCCCCCGAGCCCAATATTCCCGCCACTATTGCTAACTTCGAAGGCCAGTCGATCTTCGACACGATTGCCCTCGGTCAGGGTTTCCTGCCCCCGGACACCGTCGGCGATGTCGGCCCGAACCACTACGTGCAGGCGGTTAACGTCACCTGGCGTGTTTATAACAAGGCCGGCGTGCCGCAGACTCCGGTGATGACAATCGGCAGTCTCTTCGCCACCATTCCCGGCCCCTGCGCCAATACCAATGCTGGCGACCCCATCGTCCTTTACGACTCGTATGCAGATCGGTGGCTCATTAGCCAATTCTGCACGGTCGCGAATCCGAACAACCACCAGCTCATCGCAATCTCGCAAACCCCGGACCCGGCCGGAGCATACTATCTGTATGACTTCATGATGCCGAACAACAAATTCAACGACTATCCGAAGTTCGGTGTCTGGCCAGATGGTTACTACATGACAGATAACCAGTTTAACCAGGCTGGTACGGCATTCCTCGGCGGCGGCGCTTTTTCATTCGACCGCGCCAAGATGCTCGCTGGTGACCCAACAGCAAGTTTCATCTACTTCGATCTCTTCGCGCTCGATCCAAGCATCGGCGGCATGTTGCCTTCGGACGCAGACGGGCTGAACCCGCCGCCGGCCGGTGCTCCTAACGTTTTTGCGTATTTCATCGCCACGGAGTTTGGTGACGCCTCAGACGGCATGCGCGTCTTCAACTTCCACGCTGACTTCGCCGTCCCTGCGAACTCCACCTTTACTGAAAGGGCCGAAAGCCCGATCGCAGTGGCTGCGTTTGACCCGAGCACACCGGCAGGACGCGACGACATCGAGCAGCCACCGCCGGCGAACAATGCAACGGCCGCACTGGACGCAATCGGTGACCGTTTGATGCATCGTCTCCAGTATCGCAACTTCGGCACGCACCAGTCGCTCGTCACCAACCACACCGTCAATGTGGGCACAGGAACGACTCAAGCCCTCCACCAGGCTGGAGTCCGGTACTACGAACTGCGCAACACTGCCGGCACTTATGGCGTGAACGAGCAGGCGAGTTTCGCTCCGGACGCGACCAATCGCTGGATGGGTAGCGCGGCGATGGACCAACAGGGGAACCTGGCGGTTGGGTATAGCGTTTCGAGCACAACCGTTTTCCCGGGTGTTCGGTACGCAGGCCGTCTAGCGGGTGACCCACCGAACGGTCTCTTCCAAGGTGAAGCGACAATGCAGGCAGGCGGGTTCGTGCAAACTAACACGTCGTCTCGTTGGGGCGACTACAGCTCAACCAACCTCGATCCTTCGGACGATTGCACCTTCTGGCATACGAACGAGTACTACCTCGACGACCAGCCCGGTATCACCGCCGAGTGGCACACGCGCGTAGGCAGCTTCAAGGTCAACCCGCAGTGCGTCGCGCCCGCGCAGGGTACGCTCACCGTCAACGTGACGAACTGCGACTCGGGCCTTCCAGTGCAGGGCGCGTCTATCACCGTTAACAGCAACCTCCAGGGCAGCACGTCACCGGCTGGCGCTTTCGGATCTCAACTGCCGCCCGGCACGTACACGGTCACGATTTCAGGGACAAACTACTTTCCAGTAACGATTCCAGGCGTGGTTATCACAAACGGCGGAACCACAACCATTAATCAGTGCCTCATCGGCTCCCCGAGCATTGCAGCCGCAGGTGCCACCATCACGGCCGAGAGTTGCTCTCCCGCAGACAACGCTCTCAGCCCTGGCGAGACGGTCACCGTTAACTTTGGATTGAAGAACAACGGCACGGCCGCAACTTCGAATCTCGTCGCCACTCTGCAAGCAACGGGAGGCGTTACCACCCCCAGCGGTCCACAGAATTACGGCGCAATCCCACCAGACAACACGACGGTGGTTACGCGATCGTTCACCTTTACGGTTGATTCGTCAGTAGCCTGCGGCGACACGGTCACAGCTACACTTCAACTTCAGGACGGCGCAAACAACCTGGGCATGGTGACCTTCACCTTACAGGTAGGTGCTGCCGGCGCGCCGGTGACTGCAACCTATAGCTCGGGCAACATCGCCACGCCCATACCTGATGTGGCGTCGGTTGATATCCCGATTGTCGTGTCCGACACAGGTCTGGTGAATGACGTCAACGTCAAGGTGCGCTTGAACCACACCTTTGATGGTGACCTCGACATCAGCCTTATTCACCCGGATGGCACTGCAATTCTGCTCTCCAACAACCGCGGCGGGGCTGGTGACAACTTCGGCACGGGCGCCAACGACTGCTCCGGCACGCCGACAGTCTTCGACGACGAGGCGGTACCAACCATTGCCAGCGGCGTCGCCCCCTTCGCCGGCTCGTTCAGGCCTGACAGTCCGCTTTCGGGCCTCGATGGCAAGCCGACGGTGGGCACATGGAAGCTGCGGGTCAGTGACACAGCCGCGCTCGATGTGGGCACGGTGGGCTGTGTGCAGCTCGAAATCAGCCGCTTGCGGTTCATCTGCTGCGGTGTGGCCGGAACACCCGATATCCAAGCGGGACCGGTGATACTCACCACGGAGAGCTGCCCGCCTGCCAATAACGCTGTCGATCCTGGAGAACGCGTTACTGTCAACCTGGAACTGCATAACAACGGCACCGCCTCGACGACTAACCTCGTAGCGACGTTAGTTACGGGCGGCGGCGTCTCTTCGCCAAGCCTGCCGCAGAGCTACGGCGCTCTGACTCCAACCGGTCCCGGCACCTCAGCGACCCGAGACTTCAGCTTCACAGCCTCGGGAGTCTGCGGTGGCACGTTAACCGCCACCTGGAACCTGAATGACGGCCCGGACAACCTCGGGACGGTGACCAAGACGTTCGTGCTCGGAGCGACCGTTAACACAACGCAAACCTTCGCGAACCCGGCGCCCATCATCATCCCGGCAACTGGCACGGGTGGCGGGGCGACTCCACAAGCGTCACCATACCCGTCGACGATTAACGTCGCCGGCGTAGTTGGAATGGTGAGCAAGGTAACCGTCACGTTGAAGAACATGAACCACACGTTCCCCGACGACATAGACGTACTGCTCGTGGGTCCTGGTGGTCAGAGGTTGTTGTTGATGTCCGATGCCGGCGGCGCCGCGGATATCGTTAACGTCACCTATACGTTCGACGACGCGGCAGCCGCCACTCTGGCTGACGGCGCGCTCAATGCCTCGGGCACCTACAAACCCAGCAACTTCGGAACTGGGGACCTGTTCCCGGCTCCGGCTCCGGTTGGTCCATATACGGATCCGCAGTTGCTGTCGGTCTTTAACGGTGTGAACCCGAACGGGACGTGGAGTCTCTACGTGGTTGACGATCTCGGCGGCGACATCGGCAACATCAACCTCGGCTGGGAGCTGAACATAACAACCAGCGCCATCGTGTGCACGACTCCATGCGGCATCGTGCGGCTGGTGGTCACCTCCACAATCTCGCGCGTCAACGCAACGCAGGTTAAGGTCACGTACCAAGTCAAGAACATCGGTACGGTCATTGCCAACGACGTCACGTTGACGGGCGCCACGCTGGGCGCGACTAACGGTGGGCCATTGCCAAGTTTCATCGGCGACCTTCCACCCGACATCCAGTCGCCACCCTTCGACGTTTTCTTCGCGAACTCGACGCCGGGGACCAGCACGACGCTTAAGTTGAACGGCACCTATATGGGTGGCACGTTCAGCAGCTCGAAACGCGTAACTATTCCGTAAGGGAGTTGCGCCAACCCGGGCAGCTTCGGAAGCGCTGCCCGGGTACGAACAAAATTACTCCGAAACCCCTGACAGAAGACCATAGGAGAAACAAAGATGAAGACTAAATTCAAGCAACTCTTAATTGCCATGTCGGTACTGGCTGTCCTGGTAATCCTGCCGGCGGCCGTTAAGGCTGACCCCATCACCTTCACGCTGAACAATAATCTTACGGTAGCTGCCGGAAGCTCTGTTACTTTCTTTGGCACTCTGACCAACAGCGGAGCTCCGGGCCGGTTTATCAACAGCCTCTCATTCTCGTTCGCATCTGGAGCGCCGGGCTCGATCACGTTTGACGACACCGCATTCTTCGCAAACGTTCCCGCGTTTCTGGGCCCAGGCACCACCACCGGCCTAGTCGCCTTTTTCGACGCGGTCGTTTCGTCGCTGGTGCCTCCCGGCGTCTACTTCGGCTCAGTATCCGTGCTAGGTGGTGATTTAGAAACGGATGAGAACATCCTCGGGACGCAGGAATTCTCAATCACCGTCCTAGGGGGCCAGGACCCAATTCCCGAACCGGCTACCATGCTGCTACTTGGGAGCGGGCTAGCTGGCGCCGCGGCGTTAAGACGGCGTAAACGACGCCAGACACAAACGCCGTAACTCACATCGCCCGACATGGTTGACGTGCGGTTCATTCCGTCAGGGGACTTAACAGAAAAGGCTGGTGGATATGTATCCACCAGCCTTTCTCTGTCATTAGAGCGCCCTGGATGACGAACTGAACAAGCTCTTTACGGAGCTCCGCCTAAGAGCAGCCGCGCGTAGAGGCGGTCGGAGTGCTTGGGTTTAAAGGCACTTGGTAATGCGACTTCCTTTCCCCAGGGTAAGCGTGAAGGTTCCTATAACTTCGTTAGTGGCTGAATTGGTAACAGTAAGCGTCGCAGTCTTCCCGTCGGTCGTTCCAGAATAGATAACCGGCTCGGCTTTTTCCTCACTGCCCACACGTTGCGGCCCGCCGCGCTCTCGAACGTGAGTGCCCTTGGCTGAAAACTTCCCATCACTGGCAAGTCGAAGCGGCTCCGAGATGGTCCCATGAGCGCAGTCATATTCAATCTGGGCGCCTTCCTCGGTTACCTCCATTGAAATGTGGTTCCCACCCCAGGTGCCTTTAGTCATGCGACCCTCCTGTTGAACCGCAACCTTCTTGGTGTTAACACTCTGCTGCCTCCTTGAGCCACACGAGTCATCTTGAAAAGAAATCGCTATGATAAGCGGAAGAGCGGCCAGAACTGTGGTTAGCTGTCTCATCACTACCTCCTTACCGAAGCTACAAAATGAACGGCTGATTACTCACCATCTTGCGGTGATGCTGCCAGCTTTGGGCATCATAGTCTCGAGCTTGGTTTCATCAAGCTCAATGCTGTCTTCCAGCCCGGCCTGTTTGACCACATCCGAGCGGCAGTATTTAACCAGCAGCATTGCGACGTCTTTGTATCGCTTGAGATGTTTGGTCGTCAGCAAGACCATCTATGCCCCCTCATAATCTTCCAAAAAACTTGCGACCGGAGTCTCCCGGGTTTATGCTTCGCGCGGTCTTGCAGTCTTATTCAAGGCGAACGACAGAAACCTTATCTAAAAATTCCGTGTAGGCCCAATCCCTGAGGCAGCATCAGCCTATGCGTTTCCGAAAGGAGTCCGTCAGATGTACCAAAGATTACCATGGTTGGGCGCGCTGTTCTTCGTGATCGCCGTGGCAGCGTACACCCAGCAACCCGCACCACCCAAAACCCATTTAAAAGTCGGCCAGACCGCCCCTGACTTTACTTTGACTGACACGGAAGGCAAGGAAGTTAAGCTGAGCGACTTTAAAGGCAAGAAGAACGTCGTGCTCGCTTTCTATGTCCTCGCCTTCACTGGTGGCTGAACGAAGGAAATGAAGGCGTATCAGGCTGATATCGCCAAATTCGAAGCTACAGACACACAGGTTCTGGGAGTTAGCATGGACAGCTTTGCCGCTAACAAACGGTTCGCCCAGGACCTCGGAGTTACCTTCCCATTATTGAGCGACTGGCACCGCAAGGTAACCAAAGACTACGGTCTATTCAACGAGAAGACGGGCTACTCGGCAAGAGCGACCATTGTGATCGATAAAGGGGGAATCATCAGGCACGTCGAGGAAGGTCGGACCGCAATCGATCCCACCGGCGCTTACCAGTCGTGTAGCATATTTGATACGAAGAAGAGCTAACTCCGGCTTCTAATTCGTGGGAGTCTTTGTCGTCGAAGTGGCGCCAAGGGCACGATCGATGGCCGCACGCAGATCCTCAGCGCTAAGAGTCTTCAGAAAGACGCCGTTAACGAAGACCGTAGGCGTGCTATCGATCCCATACATCTCACCATCAGCAATATCGCGTCTCACCTCCGCGGCGAAGGTCCCACCGTCTAACGCTGCGTCGAAACGCGCGCGGTCCAATCCGAGTTCGGATGCATATTTTTTCAGCGAAGGAACGTCCAGAGCATCCTGCCGTTTGAAGAGTAGTGCGACATATTCAAAGAACTTACCCTGCGCATGCGCCGCATTTGCCGCTTCGGCAGCTTTGCGCGCGTTAGCATGCATCGCCAGCGGAAAATCGCGTACTACAAACCTCACCTTGTCGCCGTAGGATTTCAGCACGTCTTCCAGCACTGGGTGCATCGCTGCGCAGGAAGGGCATTGGAAGTCGGTAAACTCGACGATAGTAACCGGTGCGGTTGCCACACCGCGACTTGGATCATCGTCGGTGCTGATGGCCTGAGTCGGCGGCTGCGGCTCAGAAATCAGCAAGCGTACCTGGGCCCCCTCGCGAAGTTTTTCAGACATCGTTCGCTCTAGTTGTTTCCGCCCCTGCTCCTGCAAGTACTCCGCAAGCTGGTTACGAACCGAGTTTAGATCTCTACCAATTCGGGTCTTATTTTCAGCATAGAACTTCGCGACTTCAGCTTCGGTAGGCGGGTGCGACTTCTCGCTGATCTCAGTGCGCACGATTTCCTCGGGTGGGACATTCCGGCGGTTGGCCTCCTCAATCAATAGCAGATCGCTTATAGTGCCCTCCAGAGCCTCACTCTGAATTTCATAAACACTAAGTCGCATTTTGTAAATTACCGGCTTGAGTCGCTCGATGATCACGCCGGCGGTAATGGGCTTACCACCGACCGTAGCCAGTACCGCGGCGGAGTTAACGCTAGGCGAGTTGATATCCACGCCCAATATGACCGGATTCGTGGTGCGGAGTCGGCGCACAAACTCTTCTGAGACTTTTGCCTCCTGAGTGGCCCGCAACAAGGAGATCACCTGTGGGCGAAGGCTGGTCTCATCAGTCTCTTCCATCTGATCGCGGTTATCGTCAATGAACTTCTTGATCTCGGCTTCCGTAGGGTTGGGTACACGCTTGCTGACCTCCAGGTTGTACAACTGCTGCGATGTCACCTTACGTTTCTTAGCTTCTACTTCGAGCAACTCGGTGTTGATCTGAAGCTCCAGCAGGCGCCGTCTCGTATCGGCGATTCTTTCCTCGAGACTCTCAACTTCTTCTCTAACCCTGCGATCGATGTCTGCCGTGGTAATGGTCTGTCCGTTAACAATTGCCAGCGGTATGGGTACGCTAGGCGCTCTGGGAGGTAAGGGCCGGTTTACCGGTTCCGGGATGGGCTGCGGCGTCACAGCCTTAGCAGGCGCGGGACGAGTAGTCGTCCTTCGGCGTGGAGTCTGCCCCACGACCCCCGCAGAGACAGAGAGTGCCAGACCTGTGGCAAAGAAGTATTTTGAAAAGTTCATGAAGACGCTGTATTCGCTGTGGCGGTTAGAGTTCAAACAGAGGAGCGACGTTGCTTCCAATGAAACCAACGCCGCTCAAAGATGAGAGAAGGCTGCTCTGATTACCGGTAACGTATGATGCTTCGCCTGCGCGGCTTAACAGGAGTGCGCACGGAAAGCAGATTCCTATGCCGGCCATTAAGAATGAAAGCAAGTCCCTGGTGCGTGATCCCCAGCAATCGTGCTGCGCGTGTGACGCTCCCTTCGGATGACTCGAGAGCCCGCCTGATGAGATCGCCCTCGTAATTAAGCACCAACTCTTCTAGTGATCCCTTGGGCCCCGAATTCGTGAATGTGGAGGTCACGGCTGCGTGTTCCTGGGCTGAGGCGTTCCCGTTTTTCCGCTGATTAATTGGAACCTCAACGATGGGCTGGGCCAGCGGCATTGTCATCAAGCGTCGGGCGCATTCTCCCAGCCGCACCTTAATTTCAGGATACTGAGATTCACGCAGCAGCGACTCTGCCATTCGATAATAAGAGTACAGCTCACTATGCGGCAGATGATCAGCCAATTCCTCGCCGATGCTCAGCACGGCGACCCCTGCACTCTCCGGATCACCGGCCCTCTGCG
>CAZVHN010000577.1:0-2813 GCA_964626895.1 uncultured Chloracidobacterium sp.
CTAAAAATATCGGGCCAGCGTCGTCGCTTTCGGTTTTCGCGTCACCAGAGAGACCACGAACATAAGCAAAGCGGAGACGAGCACCATCGGTACGACGGGCATGAAACCAAGAACCGCCGTGCCGCCGGGAGTTCGTGAAACAACCTCAGTGCCTCCCAACGACCAAAAGATCGTTGGAGGCCCAGGCGCAGGCGCCGGGACGGTGTGCTGAAAAACAGCGACCGCAATCACAGCTAGCGCGGTCCAGAAGGTCACCGCCAGTGCCCCCCACTTCGTACTTCCCTTCCAGAAAAGCGCAGCGACAAGCAGTGGCGAAAGCGCGGCGAAGCCGGAGAAGGCATACTGGATGGCCAGCTCAAAGATTGTCTCCGGCGCGCGCAAAGCAATCGCGTAAGCAAACAAGGTGATAATAACGATGAAGATGCGGCCGGTCTGAACTTGCACGGCTTCACCGAAGCGCCGCTTGCCCCCGTAGAAGGCAAAAACGTCCTCCGTAAACATCGTCGAGAGCGCGAGAATCTGTGAATCACTGGCCATCACCGCTGCCATGATGCCGGCGCCCAGTAGACCAGCTAACCAGAACGGGGCGTAACGCTCTAGCAGAAGTAGAATGACATCATCACCAGCCGCTTTTTCCCGTAGGTCGTCGCGCGCTTCCGGCGCCAATGTTTTCCCCTGCGTGGCCAGCACTCGGCGCGCTTCCTGCTTTGCCTTTATCTGTGGCACATCAGTAACGCGGTTGGCCATCACCCCCAGAAACACACAAGGCAGCCAGATAGCCAGGATGCAAAGCGGATAGAAGATCACAGTCTTCTTAAACTGGGCCATCTTGCGGGCCGTCAGGCAGAAAATCAGGATATGCGGGAAGGCGATTGCCGAGAGGGGAATGAAAGTGTAGCTAAAGAAATACAGTGGCGAGATGCGCTCTCGCGTAAGCAGCGGCGCCAAAGCCGGAGAAGACTGCAAGGCTTGCGCGGCATTGCGAAAGCCACCCATGCCCACGCCGATGACAATCAGCGCCACAGCCCCGAAGAGCAGGAAGAGAATGGTCTGAAAAGTGTTTACCCAGGCGGTGCCGCGCATGCCGCCGAAAAAGACGTAGCTCATCACAACCATGGCCACAATCGCGCCGCCAAACCAGTATGGGACTAGTCCGCCGCTGATGGCGTTTAGAGTCGTGCCGCCGCCCATGATGCCGATAATGATGTAGGGAACGAGCAGCACTGCTTGCACGGTAAAGATGGCTGTGCCGATGTGGGTACATTCCCAACGGTCGCGAAACATCTGCACCGGCGTCATGAAGCCATACTTTTTGCCCAGTGCCCACACGCGCGTCCCAATCAAAAAAATAGTCAGCGGAATAACCAACCCGGAAGACGAAGCCATCAAGCCAAAGGTGACGATTCCGTTTGAGAAGGCGTGACCCGACGAACCAAGGATGGCGAATGCCGTCATGTTCGTCCCAAAGAGAGAGAAAAGAAAAACGAAAGGCCCCAGCGACCGACTCGCCAGAAAATAATCCTCAGCTTTTTCAGTTCCTTTCGCCTTACGGAAAGCGAAGATGCCGATGTAGAGAACGGTGGCGAGATAGATGAAGACTACTATTGCGGGAATCAATGCGCGGAATCCTCCTCGGGGTCTCGTTCTTCGATCTCGCGTTCCAGCTGCGCGGGCCACGCATATTTCACCAGTAACCACATCACCAGCGAGGCGGCCACAGAAAAGCAGGCTTGATAGAAGAGGCCTACGGGAATGAAACCAAAGACCATCGGATGCGCTGTGCGCCAGAACCAAAGGTCCTGATGCAGTATGTAGAGAGCTACGACTGCGATCAAAAGTCGCAACCTCATCGGGATTCGCACCCAGAATTTCACAAGTAGTATGGAGAGTGCCGCGATTACGATCGCGAGCAGAATTCGATTCATATCGGTTGCCTGCCTGGTCTTCGACGCTCAGAGCTGAATCTTAGCTAACAAAACTGAAACACCTTGTGGGAGTCAGATATTGCGCGCCAGTGTGCCATCACCCGCGCCAACACGCAAGAGTCTGCTTTTGCAGCAGTGCTCCAAGAAATTGTAGGCAGGCCTCTCATTCACAGATTCCTAACTCCGGAGGAGTGCGATGTTTATAGACTGGGAACACATGAAATCCCCGCGCCGTTCGAAGGGGCGGAAAGGACATTAGATGGTACCTGCCAAGTTGAGTTCCGCCCCTTCGAACGGCGCCGGCGAGTTGAGTCGGGCGTCCGTGCTATAGACATTTGACCCCTCCGGGGTAAAACCCTGAGGTTCTCTGCGGGGGTAAAACGGGTAATACACAGGTCGACCACCAGACATGCCATGCATCCTCATGAGGCAAGGCCAAGCCGACACGGCGCACCTAGCGTGTCACGGCCATCAGATCTTGTATCCCATATCGTGCAGCATTTCACGAACGCATTCGCACACGTTCATTCGGAATCTTGTGATTCGATTGTGGCGTTGATCAGGACGGAGCTAAGTCGAGAAATAACTGGGGTTCTCTGCTCGTCTGCTGTGGGTGCGAATGTGGCACGATCATTGCCAAAGTCACTGCGGCTTGCGAAACAACTTTATGAACAGTGAGCAGAGGCACGGAGGGTTTGCAATGAAAGCACAGTTTAATAGTCCGCTATCGCGTTTCACAATTGGGTTATTGGTTCTTGTAGCGTTGGTTGCGTCAACAGTTGTCCCTGCTTTGGGCCAGAGCAGGCAGCGGCCACGTATGCGCCGCTCTGCTCGCGCGGTAGTTAAGAAGGCACCGCCCGTGACCTATTACACAGTGCATACTGGTCA